>JAYSVA010000100.1:0-28203 GCA_043718785.1 Hyphomicrobiaceae bacterium | reverse complement strand
TGGCCCAACGATGGATCAGTTTGCCATCGGCATAGACCTGCATGTTCTGGCCGCTGACATCGACGTTGATCTGCAAGCCATCCGGCATGCGCTTGGGTTCTGAGTACTTCTTGGAAGCGTCTGCTGTGCCGCTGAACAGTGCCGTCGCGGTCAACATCGCAACCGCCGCTAGGCCCAAAATAGTCCGCATTTTCTTCATGTTTGTTACGCCCCGCCAACTGGTTGTACTGCGCGGCTGATGTCAACAATCCAACCGCGTTGGCGAGAGCTAATCTCTCCACGTGCCGATCACAAGACCATCGGCTGTGGATAAAAATATCTTTTTTTTTACGAAACTTTTTGAGTGACTTTACGTCCGAAGTGCGTTGCGTTGCATCCAGGCGTAAGTGCTGCTGATGCCCGGTTCCAGCGCCGTTTTGGCGGTCCAGCCGAGACCCGAAAGCCGCGAGACATCGAGCAGTTTGCGCGGTGTGCCGTCCGGTTTCGAGGCGTCGAATTTCAGCTCGCCCTTGAAGCCGACCACGCGTTGGATCGTCTCTGCCAGCTCGCGGATCGTCAAGTCGCTGCCGACGCCGACGTTGATTGGTTCCGGGGCCGAGTAGGTGCGCAGCAGGAACACCAAGGCGTCGGCGAGGTCATCAACATGTAGGAATTCGCGGCGCGGCGAGCCGGAGCCCCAAAGCTCCATCGAGGTAGCACCTTCAAGCTTGGCGCGGTGCGCCTTGATCAGTAGCGCCGGAAGCACGTGGCTAGACGTCAGATCGAAGTTATCGCCGGGGCCGTAAAGGTTCGTTGGCATCGCTGAGATGTAGTCGCAGCCGTACTGGCGGCGATACGCTTGGGCCAGTTTGATGCCGGCGATCTTGGCAATGGCGTACCACTCATTGGTCGGCTCCAGCGGGCCGGTGAGCAGGTACTCCTCCTTGATCGGCTGCGGGCAGAGCTTCGGGTAGACGCAGCTCGAGCCGAGGAACAGCAGTTTCTTCACGCCCGCTTTGTGGGCGGCGTGAATGATGTTGGTTTCCATCACCAAGTTGTCGTGGATGAATTCCGCTGGCCGGGTATCGTTGGCCAGAATGCCGCCGACTTTGGCCGCCGCTAACACGATGGCGTCGGGCCGGTTTGCGGCCATCCACGCCTCGACGTCGGCCTGCCGGGTCAGGTCCAAAGTGGCCCGATCAGCCGTCAACACAGTGCACGGCTCCGTCGCCAACCGGCGCACTACAGCCGCGCCAACCATGCCACGGTGGCCTGCCACCCAGACCTTCTGTCCCGCGAGGTCAAACGTTGCGCCGAGCTTGCTCAAGCGTGGACTCCCTGGCGCTTCAATTCGGCGACGTCAGCGGCGACCATCTCTTTCACCAGAGTGAGAAACGGTGTTGTCGCCTCCCAACCGAGCACGCGCTTGGCTTTGGCGGGGTTGCCGAGCAACAGATCAACCTCCGTCGGGCGGAAGTAACGTGGATCAATTTCGACCAGCACGGCACCGGTTTTGGCGTCTAGGCCCTGTTCGTCGACGCCATGGCCCTTCCATTCGATTTTGCGACCGACCTCGGCGAACGCCAGATCGACGAACTCGCGAACCGGATGTGTTTCACCGGTCGCCAACACGTAGTCGTCTGGCGTTTCCTGCTGCAGCATTGCCCACATGCCCGCGACGTAGTCCTTGGCATGTCCCCAGTCACGTTTGGCGTCGATGTTGCCGAGGAACAGCTTGTCCTGCTTGCCAGCCGCGATAGCGGCGACGGCGCGGGTGATTTTGCGGGTGACGAAGGTTTCGCCGCGCAGCGGGCTCTCGTGATTGAACAGGATGCCGTTAGAGGCGTGCATGCCGTAGGCTTCGCGGTAGTTGACCGTGATCCAGTAGGCGTAAAGTTTGGCGGCGGCGTAGGGGCTGCGCGGATAGAACGGCGTGGTCTCGCTTTGCGGCGTTTCCTGCACCTTGCCATACAGTTCCGAGGTCGAGGCCTGATAGAACTTCACCCGGTCCGTCATGCCGAGAATACGGATGGCCTCGAGCAGCCGCAGCGTACCGACGGCATCTGAGTTGGCCGTATATTCCGGCGTCTCGAACGACACCTGCACGTGGCTCTGGGCCGCTAGGTTGTAGATCTCGGTCGGTTGGGTTTCCTGAACAATTCGGATCAGATTGGTCGCGTCGGTCATGTCGCCGTAATGCATGAAGAAGCGCACGTCGGTGTTATGCGGATCCACGTACAGATGATCGACGCGCTGCGTATTGATCAGCGACGCACGGCGCTTAACACCATGAACGATATAACCTTTTGAAAGCAGCAGTTCGGTCAGATAGGCACCGTCCTGGCCGGTCACGCCGGTGATCAATGCAACTTTGTCGCCTTTAGGCGGACTAGGAGGTTTCATTTAAAATATCCTTCGTTGCTACCGCTGCCAGCTCATGGCCGTCCACGTTCGGAGTGGGACTGATTTGAAAGCTGGGTTGCTGTAGCGCAGAAACCCGTCAAGTGCCAGTCGGGGAACGGGTCACTGACGCGGCTTTTCCCCAGTACATGCCAAACGCCGCCGCATCGATTTCCTGCCCCGTTTGCAGCCCCTTTTGCACGACCGCAGCAGGGTGCTATGGGTAATCCGGGACTTGTTCAAAACACCTCGGCTCACCCAGCCCTGCCTGCAACCCTGCCTTGCCTGCAACGGAGACGACGCCTGATGACGCGCCCTTCTTTGAAAGTATCCCTGCTCGCCCTGTTGGCGTCAGCCGCCGTGGCGCTGCCAGCCCACGCCGAAATCGCAGTGTCGGCCAATGACGGCAAAATGAAGCTGGTCGATGGCAAAACCGTCGTCAACAAAGATGGCAAGGACACCATCAGCTTCATCGACCTCGACAGCAGCCCACCGAAACTAATCATCGAAATCGACGCCCCGGCCAGCGTCGTCGGCCCGCCAATGAGCGTTGCCATCGGCCCAAAGGAAGACTTCGCGCTCGTCACCAGCGCCATGAAGATCGATCCGGCCGATCCGACCAAGCAGGTGCCAGACAACCGCATCACCGTCATCGACCTCGCGCAGGACGGTGGCGGCAGCCTGGTCGGCAGCCTCAAAAAAGCGGCCGGTCTGACCAAAGCTGAGGCGCCGAAACCACCGAAAATTTTGGCGACCGTCGAAGCCGGGGCGGGGGCCGCTGGCGTATCGATCAACAAATCCGGCACGCTGGCGCTCGTCGCCAACCGTTCCGAGGGCACGGTGTCCGTGTTCACCATCGCTGGTAAAGTGCTGACGCCAGCTGGCAAAGTCGAACTTGGCAACAAGGACAGCGGCCCGAGCCATGTCGTATTTTCGGGTGACGGCAAGACCGCACTGGTCACCCGCGACAACGACCACAAGATCGCCGTGCTGTCGATTGACGGCAACAAGGTCGAATACACCAAGCGTGACATGAACGCGGGCCTGCGCCCCTACGGCATCGATATGTCGTCGAAGGGTGACTATGCCATGGTCGCCAACATCGGCATTGGCCAGGGCGACGATGACACCATCAGCCTGATCGACATGGCGGCGAAGGTGCCGCGCGTCGTCAACACCCTGACGGTCGGTCAAACGCCTGAGGGCATCAAGATTTCGCCCGATGGCAAGTACGTCGCGGTGGGCATCATGAACGGCTCGAACAAGAAGAGCGATAGCCCGTTCTTCGCCGAAAACGGCAAACTGCTGATCTACGCCCGCAATGGCCGTGAGCTCACCAAAGTTGCAGAGGCACCGGTTGGCAAGTGGTGCCAGGGCATCGTCTGGAACAAGAAATCGTCGGTGGTGCTGGTGCAATGCATGGTCGAACAAGAAATCCATGCCTTCAAGTTCACCGGCGTCACCGCCAAAGGCCTGACCAAGAGCGGCATCATCAAAACCACCGGCGGCCCCGCCGGCATCCGCACGGCTGAGAAATGATAAGTCCTGGAGTATCCTCGCTAGCGCCAAAAGCGAGGATGCTCCAGCACGCTGATTACAGATCACGAAGATGCCTCAACTTTGAATTACGGAAAAATTAAAGAAGTAGTAACCGCGCTCGGAACAAGATAAGAACATCGAGCGGAGCAGACACATGACAACCGACAAAGAGCATCAATTCAGGATCGATGTATTCACGCCTGAGACGCTGCCGATGGAACGGCTGGCGGAATACATGGCGCAATTTGCCAAGGTGCTTGGTGAAGTTGATCACGTGCACTTTGTCGAAGTTGGCAAAGGCAGCGCCGTTTTACGGGCACGAACTGATGCAGTGGCTGTCCCAAAGGTCGAGCGACGTTTAATCGAAGCCAGCCGCCGCCAGGGTGATCCGGTGGCGCTGAAGGCTACGTTGGCTCTCGATGATATGCTGGCCGCCGACAATGCCATCGGACAGTTACTCGATAGCGGTGGCGCAGAGATTATAGCATTTCCGGGTCGCACCCGCCCGAAGTTGCTAGAGTACGGTCCATTTCGAGAAGATGGCGTCCTCGAAGGCGTTGTCATCAAGGTCGGCGGCAAAGACGACAGCGTCCCGGTCTGGTTGCAAGACGGCGAAAACGTTCACAGGTGCACAGCCACCGTTGAAATGTCAAAGCGCCTGTCAGCCCATTACAGGCGCGGTTTGCTGCGCGTAAAGGGCACTGGCCGTTGGATGCGCGAAACATCCGGAACATGGAAGATGATCCGTTTTGATGTCGCCGACTTCGAAGTACTCGACGAAACGCCTTTGGCAGATGTGATCAAGCGGCTGCAAGCCGTAACCGGAGCCGAATGGGGTGATGACCCCTTGCACGAGTTGGGCAAACTTCGGACGGGCGAGGGCATGAACTAATGGTGGTGTTCGACGCCAATTTCCTGATCTATTTTTTTAGACTCAAAACTCAAAAGCGGAGTGGGCAGTAACGCCCGGGTAGATCACTTGGTCGCCACCATCCAAAAAACGGGCAACCGCATTATCGTGCCAACACCAGCACTCAGCGAGTTACTCGTACGAGCAGGCGAAGCTGGACCTGCTTATCTTGAGATCATTACGCGCTCAAAATTCTTTCGGGTCGCAGAATTCGGCGAACGAGCGGCTGTGGAAGCCGCCGCTATTGCACGTGATGCTATCAATAAGGGCCCAAAGCGTGGGCCAACACCTGAAGCCGACTGGTCCAAGGTCAAGTTTGACCGCCAAATAATTGCGATCGCTCGGGTGACAGGCGCAACAACAATCTACACAAATGATGACCAGCTAGCTCGCCATGCCAAAGAGAGTGGAATTACGGCGATCCGGCTTGATGACCTACCCGAACCACCAAAAATCCCGCAAATCGAAATGAAGCTGGAACCGCCCGAATCAAAGTTTGGTGCCGACGAGGAGCCAGACTGACAAAAAATAATTGAGAAAAATCTGCCAAAAACTTATCCCCGCTGTCTGCAGGCGGGTTATTCTCTGGCGTCGAATAGGCCGAGACGTCAGCGGGGGGGTATCGCGTGCAGGAACTGATCTTGATTTCCAGCCTGAATGGGCTGCTTTACGGCATGCTGCTGTTCCTGATGGCCAGCGGGCTGACGTTGATTTTCTCGATGATGGGCGTGTTGAACTTCGCTCACGCGTCATTCTACATGCTCGGCGCGTTTTTCGGCTTCCAAATCAGCCAGCGGCTCGGGTTCTGGTCGGCACTCGTGCTGGCACCGTTGCTGGTTGGTGGCATTGGTGCCCTGGTTGAGCGCTACGGCTTGCGCCGCGTGCACGCCCATGGCCACGTGCCGGAGCTGCTGTTCACGTTCGGCCTCGCCTACGTGATCGAGGAGTTGGTGCAGATCATCTGGGGCAAGCTGCCTGCCGACTACCGGGTACCGTCGGCGCTGGATTTCCCGGCGTTCACGGTGTTCGCCACCAACTATCCCGCCTACAAGCTGTTCATGCTCGCCATGGCGTTTGTCGTGTTTGCCGGGCTGCTGGTGGTGCTGACGCGCACGCGCATTGGCCTGATCATCCAGGCCTCGCTGACGCACCCGAATATGGTGGCGATGCTGGGCCATAACGTGCCGCGCGTGTTCATGGGCGTGTTCGGCCTCGGCACGGCCCTCGCCGCCATCGCTGGCGTGATCGCCGGACCAGCGCTGGTGACGCAGGCCAACATGGCCTCGCAGCTCGGCCCGATTCTGTTTGTGGTGGTGGTGATCGGCGGGCTCGGCTCGCTGCCCGGGGCGTTTGTGGCGTCGCTGCTGGTCGGCTTGGTGCAAACGTTTGCGGTGGCCTTCAACACCTCCCTTGGCGACGTGATCGGGCGGCTCGGCAGTCTGACGGGCATGCGGATTTTCAGCATCGTGCCAGCGGCGGGCTCGTCGTTGGATGACATCTGGCGGGTGACGATTGCCCAGATCGCGCCGATTTTGCCGTATTTGCTGCTGGTGCTGGTGCTGATCGTCCGCCCGAGCGGCCTAATGGGGAAACGCGAGTCATGAGCGGCATCCTCAAACCTAGATTTCTCGTGTGGCCGCTCGCCGCCGTTGTACTGCTGGCGCTGCCGAAGCTGCTGACGTCGGGCACATCGCTGACGATGCTGTGCCTGATGGGCATCGCGATTGTGTTCGCGCTGTCGTACAACATGTTGCTCGGCGAAACCGGGCTGCTGTCGTTCGGGCATGCGGTTTACTACGGCCTCGGCGGCTTTCTGGCCGTGCATACGATGAACGCTGCCATCAAGGCCGGTTGGCCGTTGCCGCTGCCCGCTATCCCCCTCGTTGCCGGGCTGACCGGGCTCGGCTTCGCGCTGATCTTCGGCTGGGTGTCGACGCGGCGCTCCGGCACCGTATTCGCCATGATCTCGCTTGGCCTCGCTGAGCTGGTCGGCTCCTCGGCCCTGATTATGCGTGGCTTCTTCGGCGGCGAAGAGGGCGTTACCACCAACCGCACCAAACTGATGAAGATCGACGGCTGGAGTTTTGGCTCGCAGCTGGAGGTTTATTACCTGATTGCTGGCTGGTGCTTCGTCGCGGCGCTGGCGATGTACGCGCTGACCCGCACGCCGTTTGGCCGCCTGTGCAATGCCGTGCGCGACAACGCCGAACGGGCGCAGTTCGTTGGCTATGACCCGCAAATGGTGCGCTACATCGCCTTCTGCTTGGCCGGTTTCTTTGCCGGGCTAGCTGGGGGCTTGGCCGCCATCAACTTTGAGATCGCCAACGTTGCGTATCTCAACGCACATCAGTCCGGCACGGTGCTGCTGGCGACATTCATCGGCGGTAGCGGCCACTTTTTCGGCCCCATCATCGGCGCTTGCCTCGTCACCTGGCTGCAGGCCTCATTGAGCGATTCAACCGAGGTCTGGCAGCTGTATTTCGGGCTGCTATTCATGGCCATGGTGATGTTCCAACCATCGGGCATCGCTGGGCTGATCATGATGCACAAGCCGGTCTGGCAGGTACGGGGCCTGACGCGCCTGCTGCCGGTTTACGTGGCACTGATCCTGCCGTTGCTGGCCCTGGTCGCAGGCCTCGTGATGGTGGTCGAAATGACCGTGCGGCTGATGGTCAAAGCCTCTGATGGCTCGGTGATGTCGCTGATCGGCATCACCTTCGACGCCAAGCAACTCATGCCGTGGCTGCTGGCACTGGCACTGCTCGGTGTCGGCAGCTGGGTCTTGCACTGGCTACAGCCACGGCTTCGCGCCGCATGGACGCGTGCCCTGGCACGGCCTGCCACACCGCAGCCGCGTTCCGCCAATGCCGGAGCCGCCGCATGACCCCAGCGCCACTCAAAGATCAAACGCCAGCGATCGAACTGGCGGCACTGGAGAAAAGCTTCGGCCAGACCGAGATCATCCGTGGCGTCGTCCTCAAAATCATGCCGGGCGAACGCCATGCCGTGATCGGGCCGAATGGTGCGGGCAAGTCGACGTTGTTTAATCTGATCAGCGGGCGTTTAGCGCCAACGCACGGCCTCGTGCTGGTGAAAGGGCAGAACATCACTGGCATGCCGCCGCACATGATCAACCGGCTCGGCCTCGCCCGCAGTTTTCAGGTCACCAACATCTTCCCCAAGCTGTCGGTGTTTGAAAACATCCGCGCGGGCTGCTTATGGTCGCAAGGGGCAGGTTACGCCTTCTGGCGGCCAGTTCGGGGCATGGCGCGAGTGACGGCGCGCACCGAGGAAATACTTGAGCAAATCGGCTTAGTGGATCGCCGGGAGACGCTCGCCGGTGCCCTCACGTACGCAGAACAACGCGCACTCGAAATCGGCGTCACCATTGCGGGCGGCGCTGATATCATCATCCTCGACGAGCCAACGGCTGGCATGAGTATCGCCGAAGCCCAGCACGCGGTCGCGCTGATCCGCAGGGTCACAGCCGGACGCACACTGCTCGTCATTGAGCACGACATGGGGGTCGTGTTCGGCTTAGCCGACCGCATCTCCGTCTTGGTGTACGGCCGGATTATCGCCACCGACCTGCCACACCTGATCAAGGCCAACGCGCAAGTGCAAGAGGCTTATCTCGGTGCACTGCCGCAAGCGGTTTAGATGTCGCCCAAATCACCGATCAGTGGCAGATCACATCATCGAAACCCGCCATAAAAAATGGGCCGAGCAATGTGCTCGGCCCATCCAGTGATCGTCGCTCAAGAACGGATTAGTTCTTGAAGATGTCGCGCTTGTAGGTTTCTGGCACGAAGAACAGGCCGATGACGAAGGTCATCAGGGCGATGACAATCGGGTACCAGAGACCAGCGTAGCTATCGCCTGCCTGTGCCGTGATGGCGAAGGCGGTTGCTGGCATCAGACCACCGAACCAGCCGTTGCCAACGTGGTATGGCAGCGACAGACCGGTGTAGCGGATCTTGGTTGGGAACAACTCAACCAGCGCTGCGGCGATCGGGCCGTAAACCATCGTCACGAGGATGACGAGGTAGGTCAGCAGGCCGATGAGCTTAAGGCGCTGTTCGGTGAAGATGTCGAACATCTTCGCGAAGTTCCACAGACCATCCTTAGGAACGATCGCGATCTTGACGATGTCCTTGTCGGTGGCGGTCGGATAACCGGCAGCAGTGATGGCGGCGCCCACGTCCTTAGCGAAGTCAGCATTACCCTTCACTTTGAACGATTTGTCGCCGATTTTAACGATGGTCTCGGCACCGACAGGGGCACCGGTGTTGGTGTACTTGACCGAGCTGCGGGCAAGCAGGGCTTTGGCGGTATCGCAAGCGGTCGTAAACTTCGCGGTACCGGTCGGGTTGAACTGGAACGAGCACTCGCCCGGGTCAGCAATTACTTCAACCTTGGTCTTAGCCTGGGCTTTGTGCAGAGCTGGGTTGCCCCACTCAGCCATTTTCTCGAACACGAAGAAGTATGACGCAGCACCCAGCAAGCAGCCTGCCAGAATGATCGGCTTGCGGCCGATACGATCCGACAGCCAGCCGAAGAACAGGAAGCCCCCGGTGCCCAGTGTCAACGACCATGCGATCAAAACGTTAGCCGTGAAGCTGTCAATCTTGAGGATCGACTGCATAAAGAACAGGGCATAGAACTGACCTGTGTACCACACGACAGCTTGACCGGCGACAAGGCCGAGCAAAGCCAGCAAGGCGACTTTGGCGTTAAGGAAGCCCCAGCCCAGGATCGTCGCGACGAACAGCGCGCCACCAAATGCAAACATTGTTGGCGAGAGGAAGCCGAGTAAGGACGCACCGATCAGCAGCGCTGGTGCAAGAAGAAGCACAAGTGCATTGCGCGGCGGACCGAAAGCATCACTCAGCGGTGCCTTCGAGGTTGCGCCCTCTTCCTTCATTTTTTTGAAGGCAGGCGATTCGCTCATCTGCAAGCGGATGTAGAGCGAGATCAGCAGCAGGAACACGGACACAAGAAACGGAATGCGCCAGCCCCAATCAGCAAATGGTGTGATCGTGACGGCTTTTCCTGCAGCGTCAAGCACAGCTTTGCCGTCTTTGAACGTTGCAACCGGTTCGAAGTTCGCGTTCACCCAGATCTGCGTGAACATGATGACGATCAGCGACAACAGCAGCCCGAGCGTTGCCGTCGTCTGAATGAACGACGTGTAATAGCCGCGCTGGTTGTTCGGTGCGTGCTCCGCAACGTAGATCGCCGCACCGCCGTACTCGCCGCCGAGAGCCAAGCCCTGGGCCATGCGCAGTGCGATGAGGGCAACCGGAGCAGCAGTGCCGATGGCTTCGTAGTTCGGCAAGCAGCCGACGAGGAATGTTGACAGGCCCATGATCATAATGGTGATCAAGAACGTGTACTTACGGCCGATCAAGTCGCCGAGACGGCCAAAGAACAGCGCGCCGAACGGACGCACAAGGAAGCCTGCAGCGAATGCAAGCAGAGCGAACACGTTACGTGTCGCTTCTGGATAAGCCGAGAAGAACTGGGCACCGATAACGGCTGCCAGCGACCCGTAAAGATAGAAGTCGTACCACTCGAAGATGGTACCTGCCGACGAGGCCAAAATGACCTTCTTTTCTTCGGCAGTCATCGGGCGTCGCCGCTCGTCGACTGCTAGTGCCGGTGCTTGTGTATTCATTCCTGCCGCTCCCTAGGTTGTCCCTGCCGCCGTTGAGGCAACATTCGAATTTCATTCAATGATCACGCATGTCTAGAGCATGCTGTTCTAACGCACTGTTATTCAACACTAAACTTGGCCTTTTGCTCTGCAGCGGACACCTAGCCGTGTCCACGACGCATCGCTGAGTCCTTAAAATAGTATGCCACACATGCCGCAGATGGGACGCCCCACTTTGGTCTAAATTGCTTATCTGGCGACAGCGTTGCTCGTTTTCCACACTGAGTCTGCACAATGGTTCGCCGAGCGTTCCTCGAAACGAACGCCTAACCAACGAAAAAAGCCGATCTTCCGGGCTTGGGATGATCGGCCAAATTTCAAGTGTTCAATTTAACTATGTGTGCGCGAACTCAGCCGACGATTTCGTCAAGGCGGAAGTTCATCGCGATTTCGCGAGCGGCAGCGGTGGCGCTGTCCGAGCCGTGCGTGGAGTTTTCACCTTTGGACACGGCGAACAGCTTGCGAATGGTGCCGTCTTTGGCTTCTTTCGGGTCGGTTGCGCCCATCACATCGCGGTAGTTGGCGATGGCGTTCTCGCCTTCGAGAACCTGCAGCACGATGGGGCCTGAGGTCATGAACTTGCAGAGTTCACCAAAGAACGGGCGGGCGGCGTGTTCGGCATAGAATGCGGCAGCCTGGGCGTTGGTCCAGCGCACGCGCTTCTGCGCAACGACGCGCAGGCCGGACTTTTCCAGCACGGCATTGATGGCGCCAGTCAGGTTGCGGGCGGTGGCATCTGGCTTGATAATGGAGAAGGTATGTTCGATAGCCATGGGACTAAGACTCTCAAGTTAGGGGCATGTTGTGTGGGCTTTGGATGGGCGGCTTATAGCGATGCCATCCCGCAACAGCAAGGTATCAACAGCTTAGGCAAGAGTTGCCGCTGCCGCTGCTGCCCCGCCTGTGCCACGATTGCGATGCAAGTCTGCCCGAATCACGAATCGTCCGTGCGTTGATTCAGATGGCTAATCTATCTAAGGGGGCCTCATGTTCGGCTGGCGCAAAAAGAACCAAGGCTTTGAGTGGCACCAGTATGTGCGCACCACCATCAAGCATCGCCGCGATGACCGGCGGCAGCGCGTCGAGAAAGTCAAGAAAGACGCGATTGACGGCGTCAAAGGTGCGGGCAAAGCTGGCGTTGCAGCAGGTGCGCGCGGTGCCAAAGCAGCGTGGCGCGGACTGCTGGCCATGCCCGGTGCAGCCTTTGCGAGATTTGCCCCGGGGATCAGCAGCGGCTTCAGTCGCGCGACGGGCGCCATCGCCGATGTAGGGGGCGGCATCTATGACAGCCTGCCGAAACTCAAGCTGCCAGGCATCGGTGCCATCTCGGCTGGCCGACTGGGCCGAGGACTGGCGGGCATCGGCGCGGTTGTCGGGCTGCTGTGGGCGGGTAGCTTGATGTCAGGCCAGACCAGCACCGCTGTATCCGGTATCGCCAAGCTCAATCCATTCGCTGGTACCGCGGTCGAAGGCAGCGCCACCGCCCTGTCCGGCGACGTGCTGCGGATCCAGGGCCAACCCGTGCGGCTCGCTGGCATCGAAGCGCCGGACCGCGAGCAACGCTGCGGCACTGCCGCGCCGACCAAGGGCCAAAGCAAACGCTGGGCCTGCGGCGAAGCGGCCACCGAATTGCTGGCCCGCACGGTGCGCGGCAAGACCGTCAAGTGCAGCCTGTCCGGCAAAGATGATCTCGGGCGTGCGCGCGGTACGTGTACGATTGCGGGCCCAGGCGGCACGCAGCAGAACCTCAGCGCTGAACTGGTGCGTGCGGGCCTCGCGTTCTCGGATGGCGGGCTGCTGTCCGGCTTCGGCTCGCTGGAGAAAGACGCCCGCAACCAAAAGATCGGCATCTGGCGGGGCGATGCTGACCGGCCGTCTGAACATCGCGCGAAGCTGTGGGCGGAAGCCAAGAAGGCGGCGCCCGATGGCTGCCCGATCAAGGGGCAAATGGTCGGCGATGCCAAGCGCTACGTGATGCCGTGGCAGCAGGACTATGCCCGTGCCCGGGTGCGCACCCAGAAAGGCGAACGCTGGTTCTGCACCGAGCAGGAAGCCAAGGCCGCCGGCTGGAAAGTTGCGGAACGAAGCTGAAGGCAAGCGTTCCGACCGCTCGCTTGCGTCCTGCCGTAATTTAACGTCAATGGGCTTATCCCACGTTGCTTCGGGGACCACTTAACGGCAGGAACTGACTATGGCGCGGTGGGCAGGGTTGGCTTTGATGGCTGGTGTTGCGTTGGCAATACCGCTGGCACAACCGTCAGCAGCCCAGACTCCGGCGTTCACCCCAGCTGCCGCCTCTACCGTGGCACCCACACCCGCAGCATCTGAAAACGCCCGCGACACACTCAAACGGGCCAGCCCTTCGGTCGTGCAGATCAAGGGCTTTTTCGGCACCAATACCGCCAAGGCTTTCCACGGCACAGGGTTTGCCGTGGCCCCTGGCGGCATCTTTATGACCAACTATCACGTCGTCTCCGAACACGTGCAAGACCCGGCGCGGTACCGGCTGGAGTATCGTACGGTCGACGGAAAATCCGGCCCCGTCACGGTGCTGGCCGTCGATGTGCGCCATGACCTCGCGGTTGTCCGTGCTGGCGATCACGCGCCACCGCCGCTGGTGCTACAGGGTGCGCCGCCGGTGAAAGGTGAGCGCGCCTACTCCATCGGTTTCCCGCTCGATGTCGGGCTGACCATCACCGAGGGCGTCTCCAATGGTCGGGTTGACGAGTCGTTCCAATCGCGCATCCATTACTCGGGCGCGGTGAACGGCGGCATGTCCGGTGGTCCGGCGCTGAACGCGGCGGGCGAGGTGATCGGCGTCAATGTTTCCGGTTACATGTTCCAGCAGCTGGTCAGCTTTCTGGTGCCAGCCGAACAAGCCGTGGCACTGCGGACGCGGGCACTTGCCGTGAAACCTGATGCTGCAGACCTGAAGTCGGAGCTGAAAAAGGACATCCTGACCCAGCTGCGCGCACATTCTGCAGCGTTGCTGGGCGGGCTCAAGGCCCCGCTGCCCACGCAGGTTTCGGCGGGCTATAAACTGCCGGATAAGCTGGCTCCGTTCATGGAGTGCAACGCGGTTGGCGATCCGTTACCCGATCAGCCGGTGCGCACCACCCGCATCAATTGCGCCGCCAAGGCGGGCCTGTATCTGCAGCGTGACCTGCAGAGCGGCGAGTTCAAGTATGGCCACATCATCATGACCACGGATAAGCTGGGGGCCTGGCGCTTCGCCAAGCGCTTCACCAGCGCCACCGGCGTCTCTGGCGAACGTGGCCGCCTCCGGCATGTCGGCCCGCTGGCTTGCAACAACAAGGTCGTCAACCTGAAGGGGTTCGATGCGAACATGCTGGTGTGCGTGCGCAGCTACCGCAAGCTCGAAGGCCTCTATGATTTCACGGTCCGCGTCACTAGCTTGAACGGCTCCACCCATGGCTTCATCAGCCATCTCGACATGTTCGGACTGGAATTCGAGCCGGGCATGAGCTTCATCAAACGCTATGTCGACGCGATGGAGTGGACGCCATGAGTACAGCTGAATACGTCCTGATCGATTGCCTCGACAGCCGTGGCCGCGTGCAGCTGCGCCAGCGCTTTGCCGTCACCGACGCCCGCCGCACGTTCACCATCGGGCGCAGCGTGGCCGCTGACATCACCCTGGATGACGAGCACAGCGCCCCCTTGCACGCCACGCTTGAGGTAACGGGCGATGGCCGCCTGCAGGTGAGCGATCTCGGCTCGATCAACGGCATCGTCGTGGCTGGCCAGCGCCGCCTCGCCGCCAGCCATCTGCACCTGGATGATGGCGCGTTCCAAATTGGCCGCACGCGGCTGCGCGTGCGCACCAGCGGCCAGGCATTGCCACCGGAAAAGCCGGATCAGCTGGGCACAGCAACTTCGTGGCTCGACCTGCAGCATCCGGCACGTCTCGCTGGTGTCGGTGCCGCTATACTCGGCCTGCAATCTGTCTATGAGGCATGGCTTAGCGCACCGCGCGATCTGCTCGGCGGCATCATCACGTCCGCTGGTTTGGCCATGCTGGTTGTCGGCCTATGGGTGGCGATCTGGGCGCTGCTGTCCCGGGTGATGCAGGAGGAGTGGCGGTGGCTCCGCCACGCGGCCATCATTCTTGGCATTTCGTCTGTTGCCGTTGCGGTCAACAGTATCCTCGATCTCAGCTGGTTTGCGTTATCCTTGCCGCCGTGGAGCGGGCGTGGTGTGTGGACCGGCGCAATTACTCTGGCCGCTGCTGTCAGCCTGCACTTGATCCACGCCTCTGGCCTGTCGACCCGGCGGGCGGCCTTGATTGGCTGCCTCGTTCCGGTGGTTCTGGCCGTCGGCAGTCAGTGGATGATGACGCGCAACACGAACCGGGACGTCAACCACGTCAGCGCCGATCTGCGCGTCTACCCGCCAAGTTTGCGGCTACGCAAGGCCGGGACGGTGGACGACTTCTTTGCCGGAAGCGCTGCCCTGCGCAAAACCGCAGATGCCAAGATGAAAGCGGCGCAACCCGACGACGCCGACGGCTATGAATAACGCTAATGCTGTGGCTCAATATGCTGTGGCTCGACGCGCCCTTGCCGCATCTTGCGGATCTCGATCAGGCCGCGGTTGATCTCTGCACCCAGCATAACGATAATCGCGGTCACCTGGAAGTAGATCAGTGCGCTCATGAGCTGGGCCAGCGTGCCATAGAAGCGCGCGTAGTTGTTCCATTCCAGCCAGCGCGAGAACAGCGCCGCGATCAGCACCCACAGCACCGTTGATAGGACCACGCCAGGCATAATCTCGCTCAGGGTCCGCCTGCCGCCAACGAGCCAGAGGTGATAGGCAATCAGCTGGCCCATGATCACCAGCAACGCAATGGCGTAGCGCAGGAACCAGGCGAGCCCGCTTGAATCGAGCAAGAATTTGAGCCCGATCCCCTCGAACTTCGAGGCCACCGCAGGCCCGATCACCACGGCCCACGCCATCACCAGCATCACCAGCGCCCCCACCAGCACGAACAGCGCGCTGCGGGCGAGGCAGAAGAAATAGTTCCGCTCGTCGTGCACGCGATAGGCGACGTTGAGGGCTGCGCGCAGGCTCTCCATGCTGCTGGTGGCAAAGAACAGGGCCGCAACTGCGCTCAGCGTCATCAGGCCGATGCGGCTTTGCCCCATGACATGGTTGACCTCCGGCGCCAGTGCTTCCGCGACGTTGTTCGGCAGCACATCGAACAGCTGTTTGACGGCGGCGGCAGCCAGCTCCTTGCCGCCGAAAATACCGGCGAGCGCGCCCAAGAAAATGCAAAAGGGAAACAGCGACAGCACGAATGAAAACGCGACGCTGCCCGCCATCGAGAACCCGCTGTCCTCATATAGCCGATACAGCGCCCTCCAGATATTCTTCAACCGCCGCACCATCAACGAGTCCCCCGAAGATATGAGGGCTACTCCTACGATGGAGCAGGGCAAGGCGCAAATGGGGGGGCAGGTTCACTGATAGCTATGCCAAAGTTCAACCGCCGCAAGCTTGTCTTCGGAGAGACCGGTCAAATCGTTAGCCTCAATAAAACCCTCATGCCGCAACCTCGCAAAAACTGGGATCAACTTAGAGTAGCGATAGTCATATTTTTGATCCATCTCTTGGCGTCGCTGTTTGAGCCAACTTTCGATTTCCCAAACATGGTCGATACTGGTGACGGCAGCAGCCTTCTGTTTCAAAGTCGCCTGCAGCTCCGCTTTTTCTCGATCCAGAGCCTTGTCAAAGGCTCGGCGAGCAATCTTCTTTTCAGCCGGTGACCAACTCTCAGACATGACACCTCGCAGAACTCAGATCACCCTCGCCCCATCAGCCCACTCTAACCAGGTGCGGATGCGGGCTTCGGGGTTGGCGTGGGTGAGGAAATCGGTAATGACGGCGCAGCTGTCGGCACCGGCAGCCAGCACGGAGGGGGCACGCTCCGGCGTGATCCCGGCGATCCCGACGAGCGGGATGTCGCCCATCCGGGATTTCCAGTCGGTGACGCGTTCCAGGCCTTGCGGAGCCCACTTCATCGTTTTGAGCTTGGTCTCCCAGATCGGGCCCAGCGCGATGTAATCCGGCTCCGCCGCCAGCGCCACGGCCAGTTCGGCATGATCGTGCGAGGAGATGCCGATGCGGGTGCCCGCCGCCTTGATAGTCGAGAGGTCGGCATCGGCCAGATCCTCTTGGCCGAGATGGATAAAATCGCACCCGAGTTGTACTGCCTCACGCCAATGATCATTGACGATCAGCTGACAGCCGTGGGGAATGCAAACCTCCATACTTTCGGCGATCTGGCCGCGAATTTCGGCGACGCTGGCATCCTTGAGGCGCAGTTGCACCACGCGTACGCCGAGCGGCACGATGCGCTTCAGCCAGGCGGCATCCGGCACGATGGGGTAGAAAACGTCGAGGCCTTCAGGCAGGGGGCGCTTCATAGGTTTCAACTTCCGAATTCGAAAAATGCAGTTCCAGCAACCGGCGTCGAAGGCTGCGCCATATCGCGAACTTCCATCAGCCCAGATTCGAACGCCAGCCGCCCGCCATCAATCGCCAGCGCAAAGGCCCGCGCCATGCCCACGGGATCGCCAGCTTTGGCGATGGCAGTATTGAGCAATATCGCGTCGTAGCCGAGCTCCATAGCTTCAGCCGCATGCGACGGCGCGCCAAGCCCAGCGTCGATGACCAGCGGCACGCCGGGAAAATAGTTGCGCAAGGTCCGCAGGCCGTAGCGGTTATTGAGGCCGCGCCCGGTGCCAATCGGCGCACCCCACGGCATCAGTACCTCACACCCAGCGCCGAGCAGCCGTTCGGCCACCCCCAGATCCTCGGTGGTGTACGGGAACACCTGGAAGCCCTGGCGGCAAAGCTCCGTCGCAGCCTCAACCAGGCCGAACACGTCCGGCTGCAGGGTGTCGTCATTGCCGATCACTTCAAGCTTGATCCACGGCGTCTCGAACACTTCACGCGCCATCTCCGCCGTGGTGATGGCCTCTTTTGCGGTGCGGCATCCGGCGGTGTTCGGCAGCACGGCGGTTTTGGTGGCGCGGATCAGATCCCAGAACCGCTCGCCGGTCTTCGCGCCCGCCGTTTCGCGCCGCAATGACACCGTAACGATGCCGGCCTGGCTGGCCCTGATCGCATCGACCATAATCTGCGGCGACGGATACAGCGAGCTTCCGATCATCAGGCGTGACGCGAACGAGCGGCCATACACAACCAGTGGTGAGGCCGTCGCTGCCATCGGTGCATTAACTGGCGGGTTCGTTGACGTAACAGGCGCGTTCATAGGGAGTGCCGGGTGCCGTGTTGCAAGCAAACGCCAAGCGATCAGCCGCCCTGGCGTGGCGTTAGGATCTCTATCTTATCGCCTGCCACAAGCTTTGTCTCGGCTCTTGCCCGCTCCGCCACAAACGAGCCGTTGACCGCCGTCGCCACTCGCACGCCAGCAAAGTTCGCCTCGATCAGCAACTCAGCCAGCGTCGTCGACGCTGCGGTCATGGCGGCACCGTTGACGGTCAGACTAACGGTTCTTGCCGCTGCTGATGTCATGTGAGGATTTTCATAATTTGAAGGGAAGCATGAATGGTGCCCGGAGACGGATTTGAACCGCCGACACTGCGATTTTCAATCGCATGCTCTACCAACTGAGCTATCCGGGCAACCTAACCTCGACGACGCCAATCTACCTGACTAGCAGTCCACATGTCTAAACACGAAAACCCGGCCCAAACTTCGGGCCGGAACAGCACAGCGCGTCGAGTGATCGGGTCTATAGGGGTAGATGGCAGGGATGTCCAGAACAAACCCACGAAAAATTCAAAGCACGTCTGCCAAGGCGTCCGGAAGGGTTGCCGAAGCGTCAATATGCAATAACATGCTGGCTGAGCAACCCTTCCAAACCAGCAGCAGGCAACACCATGGATCTGAATCTTCGCGGCAAGCGGGTACTCGTCACGGGCGGGTCGAAGGGCATTGGGCTGGCGTGCGCCAAGGCCTATCTGGCCGAGGGCTGCTCGGTGGTGATCGTGTCGCGCGATGCGGATCAGCTGGCGAAAGCCCGGGCTGAGCTGAATGCTGGCGGCAACCTTGTGACGACGTTCCCGGCGGACCTGTCGCAGGCGTCTAGCCGCACGGCGCTGGCATCGGCGTTTCCGGATGTCGACATTCTCGTCAACAACGCGGGGGCAATCCCGGGCGGAGGGCTGCTCGACCTGACAATGGAGCGCTGGCAGGAAGCCTGGAACCTCAAGGTGTTCGGCTACATCCACCTGACGCAGCTGTACCTGGAGAAAATGAAAACGCGCGGGAACGGCTGCATCGTCAACATCATCGGCTCGGCCGGACGGCGTCCGCGCTACGACTACATCTGCGGGGCCACCGGTAACGCGGCGCTGATGGCGTTTACCGGGGCGGCTGGCGGCAAATCGGTGGACTGGGGCGTGCGGGTGTTCGGCATCAATCCGGCGGCGACGCACACCGACCGTATCGTCACGCTATCGAAATCGCGGGCGCGGGCGACCCACGGCGACGAGAACCGCTGGCAGGAAATGCTGACCAACCTGCCGCTCGACCGCCTGATCGACCCAATGGAGATCGCCAATTCCGCCGTGTTCCTGTCCAGCCCGGCGTGCGGCTATGTCAGCGGCACCGTGCTCGATGTTGACGGCGGCGGCGCCTATCGCGGCGGCAAGTAAGCTGAGCGCCGCCAGCATCGAAAAGGCTGGCGGCCTCGGTTGAGGCATTGCCAGTGCTGCCGCGCAACAGTTCTGGCTGCGATCTTTCAATGCCTGTGGGCGAGTGGGCAATTGCACGTATCCAAGCGGGCATTAACCAGGATATACCCAGAATTGATTTGGTGCGTGTCATCGTGCCGACCGATCAGTGGCGTTCAGTTGCGTGTACGCGCAACCAGAGATCGCAACCATGGGAGCGCGGGCCATCGGCCTGCGAGACACAGTTGATGTCGGAATTCTTCGGCTACCTGTTTTTCTTTATCTTCATCGCCGCGCTCGTCGTGATCGCTGGATTGCTGGTGCGCGGCTACATGACCACCGGCAGCCCAACGGCGGCACTATCAGGTGCAGCTGGCATGTTCTTCGGCCCAAAGCCGGAGAAGCGCTTGGATGTGGTCGATCAGGCGAACGTTGATGGTCGCCGCCGCTTGGTGCTGATCCGGCGCGATGACGTCGAACATCTGATCATGACCGGCGGCCCCGTCGATGTGGTGATCGAGACCAACATCGGCCAGAAGCGCCTGCGGTCGGCGGAAGTGGTCGACGGGCCACCGGTTTACAATCGCACAGCGCGCACCATGGACAAGGCCGTCGGCGAGAAATAACCTGGGCCGTGGCCTCAGCGGACGGCCCGACCTATTAACGGAGCCGGCTCCAATTTTTGAGGCACGCTATGACTGAGATCACCCGCGACGCAATTGCGTCGACCTACAACAAGATCCGCAGCCATATCCGCAAGACGCCGACCATCGACGTCAACCCGACTGACCTGGGGTTGGCCAAGGGTGCAAATCTCACACTCAAGCTCGAGCACCTGCAGCATGCGGGCTCGTTCAAAACGCGCGGCGCGTTCGCCAACCTGTTGACCCGCACCGTTCCGAAAGCTGGTGTCGCAGCAGCGTCCGGTGGCAATCATGGTGCCGCCGTCGCCTATGCGGCCGGGCAGCTCGGCCACAAAGCGACGATCTTCGTCCCCACCATCTCGTCCCCCGCCAAGGTCCAGCGCATCCGTGATTTCGGCGCTGAACTGGTGATCAAAGGCGACCGCTATAACGATGCCCTGGCGCTGTGCGAGACGTTCCAGAAGAAAAAAGGCGCACTCGGCCTGCACGCCTTCGACAGCCAAGAAACGTTGCTCGGCCAAGGCTCCGTTGGCTTAGAGCTGGATGCGCAAGCGCCGAACATCGACACACTGTTGGTCGCAGTTGGCGGCGGCGGCCTGATCGGTGGCATCGCCGCCTGGTACGAGGGCCGCATCCGCGTCGTCAGCGTCGAGCCGGAGACGAGCTGCGCTCTTCACACCGCTCTCAAAGGTAACGCCCCGGTGGACGTCGAAGTCTCCGGCATCGCTGCCGATAGCTTGGGTGCCAAACGAGCAGGCGCGCTGATGATCCCGCTGGCCCGCGCGTTTGTGGAACAGTCCGTTCTTGTGCCCGATAGCGCCATAAAAGACGCCCAACTGCGGCTGTGGAAATCCCTGCGGCTGGCCATCGAACCCGGTGGTGCGTGCGCCATGGCTGCCCTGCTGTGCGGTGCCTACAAAACCTCCCCAACCGAACGGGTCGGCGTCCTCGTCTGCGGTGCCAACACCGAAATCGGCGGGATCTGGGCGTAAACCGTAGGGCGCATTAGCCCTCTTGCGTCATGCGCCGTCTCTCCACTCGCTCAGGTGCTCCATACCGCACCGTCTCACCCAGTCGCGGCGGGATACGCAAGAGGGCTATCCCGCCCTACGGCCTGAGATGCCCGCTGACGCAATGCGCCGAGCGGTTCGGACCGTCATTCCGGCACATCAATGACGATGTAGCTGTCGTCGATTTCAATCGCGAAGGTTTCCGCAACCAGCGGCACATCCGGTTCGGCAGCTTCGCCAACAAGATCCGTACCCGCCTCAACACAGGCAGAAAACTGCATCAACCGCATGCGCTTGGGGTCACAGTGCGAGCGCCCCGTGCGGACATCGAATTCCCACTGATGCCAGGGACAGCGGATAATCTCGCCCGGCTTCGCGTAGCTATAGTCGCCCGGCCCAGTGGAAGTCACCAACCCGGTCAGCACGCCGTTGGACAAGCTCGCCCCGCGATGCGGGCACGTGTCCGACAGCGCAAACAGCTCACCCTTGATGTTGAACACGACAATGGCCTTGCCACCAACGTGCGCCAGCCGCCGCGAGCCAGGCGGCAGCTCCGATGTGCGACCGATGATATGGCGCGGCATGCGCGGCTCCGATCATGTTTCAGTTGCAAGAGAAGACCATAAATCCGTCTTCCCGTCACGGGTGCTGTCACACAACCACCATATCAGCATACCGCCCCCTTGATTTACTGGCTCGCCATGACGTTTCAGCCGTCATACGATATTGGCAGATCACTACGTCAATTGAGGAACCCCCATGTCGAAAGCGCCCAAACCAGCCAGCCCTGCCATCCTGAAGAAGAAGCGCAAAGTGATGATCACGTGCGCCGTGACGGGCGCGATCCACACGCCGTCGATGAGCCCGCATCTGCCGGTGACGCACAGTGAGATCGCCGACGCCGCGATTGGTGCGGCTGAGGCGGGCGCGGCGCTGGTGCACTTGCACGCCCGCGATCCGAAAACTGGCAAGCCAGATCAGACGCCAGCCCAGTTCGCGCCGTTTCTGAAGGTGATCAAGCAGGCGACATCCGCCGTGATCAACATCACCACTGGCGGTTCGCCGACGATGGATATCGACGAACGGCTGCAGCCCTGCGCGCACTTCAAGCCGGAGGTGGCATCGCTCAACATGGGCTCGATGAACTTCGGCCTGTACCCGATGCTGGAGCGCTTCAAGGACTTCAAGCACGACTGGGAAAAACCATACCTGGAAGGCTCGAAGGATCGGATTTTCAAGAACACCTTCAAGGACATCGAGGACATCCTCACGCGCTGCGCCGCCAACGGCACGCGCTTCGAGATCGAGTGCTACGACATCGGCCATCTCTACACGTTGCGCCACTTCGCTGACCGGGGCCTCGTTAAGCCGCCGTTCTTCGTGCAGTCCGTGTTCGGCATTCTCGGCGGCATTGGTGCCCACCCGGAGGACGTCATCCACATGAAGCGCACCGCCGACCGGCTGTTCGGCAACGACTACCAGTGGAGCGTGCTCGGCGCTGGCCGCAACCAGCTGCCCATTGCCGCGCAAGCCATCGCCATGGGCGGCAACGCCCGCGTCGGCCTCGAAGACAGCCTGTGGATCGGCGCCGGCAAATTCGCCGAGACCAACGCTGCCCAAGTCAAAGCAGTCCGCCAGATCATCGAAGCGTTAGGGCTCGAAATCGCCACCCCCGCCGACGCCCGCGAAATGCTGGAACTCAAAGGCGGCGACAAGGTGAACTTCTAGGGCCTCCCCCAGCTGTCATCCTGGCCCTTGTGGCCAGGACCCATCCAACCGCCAGTTGGGATGGAAGATTGGAGCGAACTGCTCCAACGCGTCCGATTATCACACGCCCGCCCAGCCGCACCCTGGGTCCTGGGCACAAGGCCCAGGATAACACCTGTGGGGTGGCGACCGTGACGAAACCAATAAAATGCGTTAGGGTTCTCTCATGACCAGATCCCAAGCTATCGCGATCATCAAGGAAACGCTGGCGTCGTTGGACGACGAGGGCGTGGAAGCCGTCGCTGAATTCGTCCAATCGATGGGCCGCCCGCTCGATGTCGGCCAGCTAACGCCGGAAGAACTCGCGGGCATCGAACGCTCGAAAGCCGATTTCCGCGAGGGGCGGACATATTCGCTGGAAGAAGCGCGGGCGTTGTCGGACGCTATGGTGGCTCAACGCCGCTCTGTCAGAAAAGTCGGATGAGACGCGTCCGGCTCTCCAAGACATTTCTGTACCAGCTTGACGATCTGCTAGCGCAAGGCGAAGCGAAGTTCGGAACAAGAGTTGCCGACGATAAACTTCATCGCACTTACGCAACCATCAACAATCATCTCGTTTGGTTTCCAGCGACCAAACGCCCGGATCGTCGTCTCAAGTTGCACTTCTATCCAGTGACCAAAACGCCGTTCGTACTTGCCTATGATTTCGACGACGACGAACTGCGCATCCATTATGTACTGCATGCCAGTGCCGACCGCCGCCTGCTCGATCCCAGCGACATCGCGTGGTAACGGGCCTCCACCTCAAACCTCGATCACCAGCTTGCCGAAGTGGCTCGCTTCTTCCATGGCGCGGTAGGCGGTTGGGGCGTCGGTGAAGGCGAAGGTGTGGTCGATCACGGGTTTCATGCCGTGCAGGGCGATGGCGCGGTTCATCGCCAGGAACATCTGCCGCGAACCGACATAGATGCCCTGGATGCGGATCGAGCGGCGCATAAAACTCGTCGGGTCGATCTGGCCGCCGGTCAGCACGCCGATCAGCGCGATGGTGCCCGCCACCCGCGTCGCTAGGATTGAGCGCGGCAACGTGCCAGCACCGCCGACTTCGACGGTCAGATCGACGCCCACGCCGTCCGTCGCCTCCAGCACGGCGTTTTCCCAATCTGGGCGCGTCCGGTAGTTGATCGTCACCGATGCACCCAGCGCCGCCGCACGGGCCAGCTTGGCATCGCTCGACGACAGGATGATCGTGCGGGCACCCAGCATTTTGGCGAACTGCAGGGCAAAGATTGAGACGCCGCCGGTGCCGATCAGCAGCACGGTATCGCCAGCTTTGATCCGCCCGCACTCAACGATGGCATTCCAGGCGGTCAGCGCCGCGCACGGCAACGTCGCGGCTTCAGCATAAGACAAGTGCGCAGGAAATGGCACGACACCGTCGGCGCGCAGAATGACGTCCTGTGCCAATACACCGTCAACGGCACCACCGAGCGCGCTGGCCATAGCGGCAGTTGAGCACGGCCCGTCAATCCAGTTCTGGAAGAAGCACGAGGCCACGCGGTCGCCGGGCTTTACCGACGTGACGCCAGCGCCGACGGCCAGCACATCGCCAGCGCCATCCGAGTTCGGCACGCGCGGATACGGCAGCTTGCGCGACACCGGGTCCTTGATGGTCATCAGGTCGCGGAAATTGATGGCGTTGGCCCGCATCCGCACCCGCACCTCACCCGGCCCCAGCTCGCGCCCAGGGATTTCGGCGAGCCGCAACGCATCAATCCCACCATCCGAAACGATCTGCCAAGCCTGCATGGTCTGCCCCAATGGATTGTCTTTTTAAGCGATGCGGCGACCGTCGCACGCCCCGCCCAACCCGCGCAACCAACATCGACCGGACGAATGACACCGCGCGAAACCGACCGGTTGACCAACGAAGGGTGTCTGTCGGTAGGTGTTCACCGGAGACCCACCGGACCGGCACCATTGCCGTTCCGGGGAGAGTGGGCCAGGGGCTGCCTCAGTAGATGTCCGTCGCTGAAACGGATTTATTGCTCGATGGCGAACCGCACCCGTTAGAACTTCAACACGCCAAACAGGCGAGCACCACGACCGGGCTGGAGCACTTCTTCCTTCTTGAACGAGACATGATTGCGCACGTTATCATCGAGCAGGTTCTCGCCCTTAAGGCCAATGGTCATCTCCGGTGTAATGGTGCCCGCCGTCGCCAGCTTCCACGTATAGCCAAGCTCGGCACTCAACAACGTGTATCCCTTCGTGGCAGTTTCAATATCGGCGATCCTGTTCTGATCGAATGCGTGCAACGTGTTCAGTCGGGCGAACCAATTGACATCGCGATAGTAGACACCAGCACCAATCCGGTGAGGCGGAATGCGCGGCACATTGCCATCACCGTCGAAGCGCGCGCGGACAAAATCATACTGGCCTTCAAGTCCCCACACGCCGCGCCAGATCTGGGCGACATCATATTGCGCGCCAAGCTCAACGCCGTAGAACGTCGCTTTGCGTTGCTCAAATAGGAGCTGCTTCAGCTCAGTTTCCGCACCACAGCTATCAAGCTTGGCTCCGCATTCGATGCCGGTCAGGCGCTTAAAAATGAAACCATCGTACTGCGTATAGAAGGCGCTGGCGTCGAAGCGGAGATCACCGACAGCACGTTTTAGGCCAAGTTCAACCGTCTTTGCCTTTTCTTTTTCAAGAAGCGGATTGCCGATTTCGAAGGTGCCGGTTGCTTCATGGGCACCCTTGGAGAACAACTCACCAGCGTCGGGCGCACGCTCAACATACTGGCCTGTCAGTCGCGCGACCATGCCGAGCGGTAACTGATACAAAGCGCCAGCGCTGACACTAACCGGTTTGAACTTGCGTTCGCCGTCGAACAGCTCGGGGGCCGCAAGATCTGTTATGTCCGCTAAGCCAATGCCGCTGACAGTCGTCTGCTCAATCCGCGCGGCCGCTTGAAGGCGCAAGCGTTTCGTTGCTTGAAGTTCTTCGAACAGGAACGCAGCGATGGTTCCGGTGCGGGCCGGTGCCAGCAGTGCGTCGCCCTCATTGCTGAGGGCTTCAGTGTTGCGCCGCCCCAGTTGGACCCCGGCAGCACCGCGCAATTCACCGAGCGCCGTTCTGACCGCCATATGCTGAACTTCGACCCGGCCCTCTTTTTCTTTGTTGAAGAACTGCGATCCAATCTCGTTCACACCAGCAAGCTCATCATGCGTGTAGTTGGTTGAGCCGAACCAGTAGCGGATGGCCTCAATGCCGTTGTCGCGGACGCGCCACTCGCCCTTGGACGAAATTTTGTCCTGAGTCATGTCGATGCGCTTGTTTTCCAGCACGGCGTCAGCGCCGGGAATGCCGTAAACGCTGTTAAAGCGCGAGAACGAAACCCCGATGTAGCCAGTCGTGCCAACAATTGACGACCCGACCGAAAAGCCGTCGCTGTCGACGAACGTGTTGGCTTGGCGGCCTTGGGGCGTGTTGTAGTCCTTAGCTTTGCGTTTGAAGGCATCGGCGTGGACGACAATATTGCCTGCCCCACCGGTGGCACTGATCGCCCCGTCGCGCCCCTGATCGACCGATGTCAGGCCACCACGAACGCTGCCGGTGAAGCCGTTGCGTGGCACGAACTCCGGTATCCGGTCGTTGCTAGCCGAAACCACACCACCGATGGCCTGTGAGCCGTAACGCAGTGTGGCCGGTCCACGAATAATCTCCACTTGCTGGGCCGCATTTGGATCAAGCGGGACGGCGTGATCTTCAGACAGGTTGGAGACGTCATGGGTGCCAATGCCGTTTTCCTGCACCCGCACCCGGTAGTTATCGAGGCCGCGAATGATCGGTCGGTTGGACCCCGCCGCAAAGTTCGAACCGGTCACACCAGGCTTGTTTTGCAACGTATCCGTAAGGGTGCTGCCCTGCTTGGCGGCAATCTCGGGCGCGGTGATGACGGTCACTGGTGCAAATGCGGTATCAACAACAATCAGCGTGCCCGGCAACGGCGCGAGCGTCACGACTGGAGCCTGGGCTGGAGCAGGACTCGACGCCGCTGGCGGTGGCGAAGCCACGGCTTGAGGGGCCGCTGGGGCTGCGACCGTTCTCTTGGGCGCTGGCGGCGCAGGCCTCGGCTGGACAGGTGCCGGAGCCGCCGTGACAGGCGCTGGCGTCGGTGCGGCGACGGGGCTCGGGGTTGTTACTGTGACCGTCGGCAACTGAGTCTGTGCTGCCGCCCGCGGGATGGGATCCACCACTCCGAGGACACCCGAAACCGTTATTGCCATGGCATTCAAACGCGTCTGTCGCACTGTACAGCTCCTGCTATGTTACGTTATTACATAACACTCTAGAAAGTAGCAGCTAGCAACAGTGGCGACAGGCGAATATGCCAGATCTTTCGCGAATGTTACAATATTACACCAGCCCGCTTGTTGCTGCTGACGAGGCAAGTGGGACTTTGGTGCTCGATGGCGCTCAGGACGGCGTGGCGGCTCGACAGTATAGCCCAATGGATCGTCGCTTTGCTGGCGTTGTCGGCCTTTCAGCCCTCCTGCATGTATCTCTGGCGGCAGCGTTTCTGATCGGTAGCGGTCACGATCATGCGGGGGGAGGAACCACAGAACTCGACGTGGTCAGCGTATCGATCATGTCGGTGGCAGATGGGCAATCCGCCGCGAGCACAAGCGCTTCAGCTCCGGCACACGTGCCGCAAACAATGCCGGACGTGCCGGGGGGCAATACCAGCAGTGACGCACCATCAAAAACAATTCAGAGTGCCGTGAAGCAGCAGCAGCAGCAGCCCCCTGATCCGCCTGATCCGGAGTTGCCACAACCGGCGCTCGATATGGCAGTGCTCGATGTGCCGCCCGTGATTGACGAACAGTCCAAGCCACCAGAACAGCCGGAAGATCCCGAACCTCGAAAAGATATCAGCGAGCGGGCGGCGGATGCCAGTCAAGTGGGCAGTACGCCAACATCACCGGTGTCGGTCGGCGGCAATACTATCGGCCAAGCAGCAGCCAGCCGTGGCGCGATGGAGCGGTACGCCCGCAGCGTTGCCTTGGTCGTCGCGAGCAAAAAGCCAAAGGGCGTCGGACGGAGGGGTACTGTGACCATCGAGTTTTCGTTGGTGCCCAGCAGCGGCGCACTGCTCAAGGCCACCGTCGTCAAATCAAGTGGCAACGCAAAGCTGGATGGAATGGCAATGACCGCAATTGAAACGGCCAAATACGCAATGCCACCACCCAACATGACGTCAGCGCAGCTCACCTACCGGGTGCCATTTACCTTCGAGTAGCGATAACTGACGCACGTGCCTAGCAGCGCTCGATAGTCAGCTCAGGGTCAACTGCAGGCTTTAACGTGGCACGCGGACGACGGACGGTCGAGTCAGAAAGCTGCCGGAAACCCAGCCCGCCATTAACCCTGCTCACAAATTCCCTGCCCAAAGTTATCCCCGCCCTCTCAGGCCGTGAGATTATGCCTGTGTTCTATCCCACGAGGGTGCGCTTCCGGTGCGTCGGTCGCGTGAGGGTAGGATGGAGTGAGCCGAAGTACGCCGCCCATC
>JAYSVA010000099.1:0-4347 GCA_043718785.1 Hyphomicrobiaceae bacterium | reverse complement strand
AAAAGCACGGCGTCAAAAGCCACTGCCTGATGGCATTCGAAGGACACTGAACGTGAAAATCAACGGGCGGCATTTTCGGACGATCTGGCTGCGGCCGGATACTTGGTCGGTCGAGATCATCGACCAGACCGAGCTGCCGCACCGCTTCGTGACGTTGGCGTTGCCGTCGTGTGAGGCGGCGGCGCATGCGATCAAATCGATGCAGGTGCGGGGCGCGCCGCTGATCGGTGCGACGGCGGCGTATGGCCTGTGCATGGCGCTGCGGACTGATCCGTCGGATGCCGGGTTGAACCACGCCATTGAGTTTCTGGCGGCGCAGCGGCCGACCGCCATCAACCTGCGCTGGGCCCTGGAGGAAATGCGCAAAACCGTTGCGCCGTTGCCAGCTTCCCGTCGGGCAATCGCTGCGTACGCTAGGGCCGCCCAGTTGTGCGATGACGACGTCGAAACCTGCCGCCAGATCGGCGTGCATGGGCTGGAGCTGATCCGGAAAATTGCCGCCACCAAGAAACCGGGTGAGCCGGTGAATATCCTGACGCACTGCAATGCCGGGTGGCTGGCCTGCGTTGACTGGGGCACCGCGACATCGCCGATCTATCAGGCGCATAACGCCAGCATCAACGTGCACGTCTGGGTGGATGAAACACGTCCGCGCAACCAGGGTGCCAGTTTGACGGCCTATGAACTGAACAGCCACGGCGTGCCGCACACCATCATCGTCGACAATGCGGGCGGCCACTTTATGCAAGCCGGCCAAGTTGATTTGTGCATCGTCGGCACCGACAGGGTGACGACCAACGGTGACGTCGCCAACAAGATTGGCACCTACCTGAAGGCACTGGCGGCCAAGGACAACGGCGTGCCGTTTTATGTGGCGCTGCCGCACTCGACGATTGATTGGTCGATGGACGATGGCTTCGACATTCCCATCGAGGAGCGATCCCCTGACGAGGTGCTGAAAATGCCTGGCCGTTTGGGTGACGGCCGTGTTGTCACCATCGATATCGCCAGCCCCGGCTCGCCTGCCGCCAATCCGGCGTTCGACATTACCCCGGCGCGGCTGGTGACAGGGTTCATCACCGAACGCGGCATTGGTCCGGCATCGCGCGATGGTTTGCTCGGACTGTATCCTGAGCGGATGTCGGCTTGATCGGGCGCGCGCTGGCCGAGATACACCCAGGTTACGCCCAGGCTATGGTGATGGGGTTTGACGGTTGCTGCGGCGCAAAATAGAAGCAGAAAACGTATCCATGTGGCTGGGCGATTTCGGTAGAACGTCTTGGGAGGGATCATGCAATTGTCGTCTCTCCTGAGCCTCGGCGCTGAGGTGGCCGGACTGATCCAGATTGCTGGATCAGCCGAGGCCATCGATATTTCTGCCATCACCGCTGACAGCCGCGCCGTGCTGCCAGGCACCCTGTTTGCGGGGCTGCCCGGGGTCAAAGCCGATGGTGCCAGCTTTGTCGCTCAGGCTGTCGCCAAGGGTGCCGTGGCGGTGCTGGTGAGCAACCACTCCGTCATTCCGCCGACGACGGTGCCGGTGTTGCGCTCGGCCGACCCGCGCCGGGCGTTGGCGCTTCTGGCGGCGCGTTTTTCCGGCGCACAACCGGCGGTGAACGTTGCGATTACTGGCACCAACGGCAAGACCTCGGTCGCTGAATTTACCCGCAAGCTCTATACAACTCTGGGGCGTCGGGCGGCGTCCCTCGGGACCATCGGCCTCGTTAAACCGGATGGCGGCATTTATGGCTCGCTGACCACGCCGGACCCGGTGTCGTTGCATGCCTCGCTGGCAGAGCTGGCTTCCGAAGGGGTGACCCATTTGGCGTTCGAGGCGTCGTCGCACGGGCTGGATCAGCGGCGGCTAGATGGGGTGCACCTGAAGGCGGCGGCATTCACCAATCTGGGTCGCGACCATCTCGATTATCATCCGACGGTCGAGGACTATTTTCAGGCCAAGTTGCGCCTGTTCGATACGCTGTTGCCAACCGATGGCGTTGCCGTGGTGCACATCGATGATGAGCGCGGAGCGGCGGTTGTCGCTGCAGCCCACAAACGTGGAATCAAGGTGCTGACAACTGGCGTTAATGGCGATGACCTGCGCTTGGTTGCGCACACGCCGGACGGGTTCGCGCAGCGTCTGACCATCGAGCACGCGGGCCGCCGCCATGAGATCCACATTGGCCTGATCGGCGATTATCAGGCGACGAACACGCTGCTAGCTGCCGGACTGGCAATTGCAACTGGAGAAGATGCGACGCAGGCCATCGCGGCGATTTCGTCGATCAACGGCGTCAATGGCCGTCTCGACATCATCGGTGAGTGCAATGGCGGCCTAGTGGTCGTGGATTATGCGCACAAGCCTGAGGCGTTGAGCGCGGCGCTAACTGCATTGCGGCCATTCGCGACTGGCAAGCTGATTTGCGTATTCGGCTGCGGTGGCGACCGTGACAAGGGCAAGCGGCCGATCATGGGCGATATCGCGGCACGACAGGCCGACGTGGTGATTGTGACCGACGATAACCCGCGCACCGAAGTGGCAGCCACCATCCGCGCCGAAGTGCTGGCGGGCTGCCGCAATTCTGTTGGAAGAGGGGCGGGTGCGAGGGAAATCGGCGACCGTGCGGAAGCCATTGGCGCAGCAGTTTCGATGATGGGCACAGGAGATGTGGTGCTGATTGCTGGCAAAGGACACGAAAGCGGCCAGATCATCGGTTCGACTGTGATCCCGTTCAGTGATCACGATGCAGCGCGCGCCGCGATGGGCCTGAAAGTTTGAGACCAATGGGGCCTGACACGATCATGGAAGCACTTTGGACACCAGACCCGCTGGTCGCCGCCGCTCACGCGCAGCTCGACGGCGCGATCACGCAGACCATTACCGGATTCTCCATCGATACGCGTTCGATTGCTGCAGGCGACGTGTTTGTTGCCCTAAAGGATGCCCGCGACGGGCATGAGTTCGTCAATGCTGCATTTAAAGCCGGCGCCGCTGCGGCGCTCGTTTCCGCCAGCTACGTCCGCAAACCCGGTGATGGTGCGCTGATCCGCGTCGATGATCCGTTGCGCGCCCTCGAGCGCATCGGCATAGCCGCCCGTGCCCGGCTGTCAGCCGATGCACGCGTGATCGCAGTGACCGGCAGTGTTGGCAAGACCGGCACCAAGGAGATGCTGCGCGCCTGCCTGATGCCGCTGGGCCGCACGCATGCTGCCGATAAGTCGTTCAACAACCATTGGGGCGTGCCGCTGACCCTGGCGCGGATGCCAGCAGCGACCCGGTATGGCGTGTTTGAGATCGGCATGAACCATCCGGGCGAGATCACGCCGCTGGTGCGCATGGTTCGCCCGCATGTCGCTGTCATCACCACGGTTGAGCCAGTGCATTTGGCGGCGTTCCCATCGGTGGAAGCCATCGCCGACGCCAAGGCTGAGATTTTTGACGGACTGGAAGCGGGCACAGGTCTGGCCATCCTCAACCGCGACAACCCGCATTTCGCCCGGTTGGTGGCTGCTTGCCAAGTGCGCGGTGCCCGCAGCGTGTCGTTTGGCCAAGCTGTCGACGCCAATTATCGGGCTGCAGCGATTGAAACGCGGGGCGATGGGTCCGTCATCACGTTAGAGCGGGCGGGAGCCCAGGCGCTGACATATCGTGTCGGTGCGCCGGGACTGCATCTGGCGCAGAACTCGCTGGCGGTGGTGGCGGCACTTGATGCGGTGGGCGCTGATCTGGCGCGGGTGTTGCCGGTGCTGGCGCAAGTGACGGCGCCCCAGGGGCGAGGCGCACGCTCCAAGCTGGCGACGCCAATCGGCCACGTGCTGCTGATCGACGAGAGTTACAACGCTAACCCGGCCTCGATGCGCGCCGCCCTTGCCGCCATGGCAACGGTGTCGCGCGCAACCGGCACTGCCATCGGCGCGCGCCGTATCGCGGTGCTTGGCGATATGCTGGAGTTGGGGCCGCAATCGGTCGCGTTGCATCGGGAGCTGCGCTCTGCCATCGACGCTGCCGACGTGGACCTCGTATTCGCATCAGGGCCGCATATGCAAGCGCTGCACGGCGATATCTGTCCTTCGGTTCGGGCGGCATGGGCCGAGCGTTCGGATGGGCTGGTGGAGCGATTGCTTGCCGAAGTCCGTGCTGGCGATGTGATCATGGTCAAGGGCTCGCTGGGTAGTCGCATGGCCGTAATTGTTGATGCACTAAAAGTTCGTTTGCAGGGGGCAGCGTCTTAGGACGCCAGGAATTATGATCCGCTGATTTTGATCCGGCGGGTCGAGGGAGAAGACGGGCATGCTCTATGAATTGATCAATTTCAGCGACCAGATCGCGGCGCTGAATGTGTTTCG
>JAYSVA010000098.1:0-10015 GCA_043718785.1 Hyphomicrobiaceae bacterium | reverse complement strand
TGGTGGGTGTAGCAGGATTCGAACCTGCGACCCGCTGATTAAGAGTCAGCTGCTCTACCAACTGAGCTATACACCCAAACCAAATTGCATTGCGCCAGCGCCCGCTCGGGGCCAGCGGCATTGCCGTTCAGCAAAAGGGCCGTAACATCGGGGACTGTGGGTGTCCAGCGATTTGTGCGCGCCTTTAGCCCCAAGTTCAGATGTCCCCTTTGAGCAAAGTAGAGATGTCCGCTTTTCTCGCGCGGTTGAGCGAGTGGGGGAAGAGTGCCAGGGGGATATTTTGCGATGAGTGGCAAGGAGCGGGACCGCTTGGCGCTGAACCGGCGTGTTTGCGACCGTGAACTGACGCAAGTTCGGGCAGCGGAGTTGCTGGGCCTTGAGATCCGGCAGGTGAAGCGTTTGGTGGCGGCCTATCGTCGTTTTGGCGACCGTGGCGACTTGATCGGCAGTTTTGCCAGGATGGCATTGTCTTGCATCAGGATCCTTTTGCGTTACGCGAGACTGGGTGCTGCGGCGTGCAGGGCGGTGATGTGGGGCGGACCAAGACCACAGCAGCCGCCAAGCATGACGACACCGCTGGTCCGCCAGCGCCTGCAGGCCTCAACAAATTCAGAGGGCGTTAAATCGGCAAACTGCCAGTCTGGCATTTTAAAGTGCCCGGACTCTGGATAAACACCGAGCGGCCCGTCGTACACCGACGCGGCAAGCGGCAACGCGAGGTCCGTATCCGCAACCGAGGTGTGCATGATCGCCATTGCCTGCGGCTTCAGCGCGGCGAGCGCGCCGATGATCTCCGCTGCCGGTTGGTCGGGCCGCGAATAACCGCACAGCTTGCCGGTCGCCTTGGTCTCCAGCGAGATGCCGACCCAAACCGGCAGACCCGTGGCCAGCGCCGCTTCTGTCGCCCATACCGAGTAGTCGGTATCGCGCATCATTTCCATGATGATGAGATCTGCACCAGCCGCTGCCAGCGCATCGGCCTTGGTCCGCATCAAATCGCGCGTCTGTGCCTGACTCCAGGTTTTGGTGGTCGTCGTGCGGTCGGATCCTTGTTCCACCAACCGCATGATCGAGAACGACCCTGCGACCGCAACGTGGCCGGATGCCGTATCGTCCCGCGCCTGCTTGGCGAGAATGACTGCCCGGGCATCGAGTTCGGCGATCTCTGATACCCGGCCGAGGGCATCGAACAACAACGGGCTGGTCGCAAACGTGTTAGCCGTGATCACCTGAGCGCCTGCCCGGATATAGTCGGCATGCACCGCCTTGATGACTTCGGTGTGGCTTCGATTGGCTTCCGCGCATCACGTCTCGCCGTGCATCGGCACACCACGGCGCTGGATGTCGGTGCCAGTGCCGCCGTCCAAGACTACGAGCTGACCACGCGCAAATTTTTCGGCAATATTCTTATATGCTGCAGTTCCCATTGCTCACGCCTCCTGCCTTTCTGAGCCCAGCCTTTGACATGTCGAGCGATCACTCAGCGGTCCAACCGCCATCAATGGAGTAGTTGGCACCGGTGATGCCGCTCGCCGCATCGCTGGCCAGGAATAACGCCAATGCCCCGCACTGCTCGACGGTGATGAACTGCTTGGTCGGTTGCTTGGCCAACAGCTCCTTCTTGGCCTGGTCGACAGTGATGCCCTTTGATTTGGCGAGGTCCGGGATCTGCTTCTCGACCAGTGGCGTCCAAACGAACCCAGGAGAGATCGCGTTCGACGTGACGCCATGCTCGGCCAGCTCAAGCGCCACCGATTTGGTGAAGCCAGCGAGGCCATGCTTCGCCGCGACATAGGCGGTCTTGTAGGGCGATGCCACCAGCGAGTGCGCCGAGCACATGTTGATGATGCGGCCAAACTTGCGCGCTTTCATGCCGGGCACAGCGGCACGAACAGCATGGAATGCTGCGGTCAAGTTGATCGCAATGATCGCATCCCATTTCTCAATCGGGAACTCCTCCACCGGCGACACGTGCTGAATGCCCGCGTTGTTGACGAGGATATCGACCTGGCCAAACTCCTTCTCGGCCTTGGTCACCATGTCGGCGATTTGGTTGTTGCGCAGCATGTTCGCCGGATCGAACGAGACGCGGGTGCCGTGCGCTGCCACCGCAGCAATCGCGGCGGCATTGTCCTGCTCCGTGCCCAAGCCATTGAGGACGACGTTTGCACCCTCAGCGGCGAAGGCGTGGGCGATGGCCAGACCGATGCCTGACGTCGAACCTGTGACGATAGCAGTTTTGCCTTTGAGCTGACCGGTCGTTGGCATGGGATCCTCACTTTGCGCTGCGACATGGGTGACTGTATCGGCCGAACGGCCAGTTTCCTGTGACGATATGCGGGAGTTTAGGCGACCCTGCAACCAGTCACACCGTTTTCGCCGTTTTGCTTTGGACTTGACCAAAAAATCTGTCGCACGTAACCCCTAGCGCGACGCCTTCGCAAGGAATGGACTTATGGTCGACTTCACGCTGCAGCGGACAAACATGGTCGAAAGCCAAGTGCGCCCGAGCGATGTTACGGATCGCCGCATTATCCGCGCCATGCTGGATGTGCCGCGCGAGCAGTTCTGCCCGGCCGCCAGCCGCGCCACCGCCTACATGGACCTCGACGTGAAGGTTGCGGCAACCCGCTACCTCACGGCAACGCGTGTGCTGGCAAAGCTGATCCAGGGTCTGGACCTGACCGAGACCGACCATGTGCTGCATGTCGGCGCGGCGACCGGCTACACCTCGGTGATCCTGGCACGGTTGGCGGCTAAGGTGACCGCCTTGGAAGCTGACGCCGGTTTGGCGGCATCTCTCGCCCAAAACATCACGACGCTGGCGCTGAAATCAATCACAACCGTGGCTGGGCCATTGGCGGCGGGTCACGCGGCCGCCGGTCCATACGACTCCATTCTCGTCGATGGTGCCATCGCTGACGCCCCACAGGCACTCCTCGACCAATTGCGTGACGGTGGCCGCCTCGTGGCCGTCATCGGCACTGGCCGGGTTGGCCGCATCACCCGCTGGCAGCGTCGCGGGTCGTCCTTCGACATCCGCGTCATCGGTGACGCTGGTGCGCCAACGTTGCCGGGCTTTGAACGCGCTGCCACGTTTGTGTTCTGAAACTTGGGCGCGTCAAGAGCTCATTTTGTGTTTGACGACACTCAAGCAAACGGCCCGCGATCATCTCGCGGGCCGTTGTCGTAGATCCAGGACGCGGAACTCAGAGCGCTTTCTTGCGCTGCTGGATCATCATGTAGGTGTCGTAGGTGTTCTCCGACAGCTGGAACCACAGGTAGTTGTCGGCGCGCGCAGCTTTCATCGCCTCGTAGACCTTCTTGAAGCCTTCGTTCTTGGCCGTGATCTCAGCGTACGTGTCGTTGGCCGCCTTGAAGCAGGCATCCAGCACCGCTTCCGAGAACGGACGCAGCTCGGTTCCCGCCGCAACCAAACGGCGCAATGCCGCAGCGTTGCCAACGTCGTACTTCGCCATCATGTGGGTATTGGCCGTCTGCGCCGCTGCCTTCACTGCCGCCTGATACACTTTCGGCAAGCTGTCCCACTTCGCCTTGTTGATGAACAGGTGGAGCATCGCCTGACCTTCCCACCAGCCCGGATAGTAATAGTACTTGGCGACCTTGAAGAAGCCGAGCTTCTCGTCATCGTACGGACCGACCCACTCGCAGGCGTCCAGGGTGCCTTTTTCCAGCGCCGGATAGATATCGCCGCCAGCGATCTGCTGCGGCACGCCGCCCAGTTTCGACAGCACGGCACCGGCGAACCCGCCGATCCGCATTTTCAGACCTTTGATATCGTCAACGGTCTTGATTTCCTTGCGGTACCAGCCGCCCATCTGCGCGCCCGTATTGCCCATCGGCAGCCCGAAGATCGAGTGTTTGGCATAAAACTCGTTCATCAAATCGACGCCGCCACCTTCATACATCCAGGCGTCCTGCATGCGCTGGTTGAGGCCGAACGGCACTGCCGTACCAAACGCGAACGTCGGGTCTTTGCCCCAGTAGTAATATGACGCCGTGTGCGCCATCTCGACCGTGGCATTGGTGACAGCGTCAGCTGCCTGCAGGCCCGGCACGATTTCACCGCCAGCAAACACCTGAACCTGGAACTTGTTGTCGGTGATTTCTGCGAGCGTCTTGGAGAAAAGTTCCGCCGCGCCGTAAAGCGTGTCGAGCGACTTCGGGAAGCTCGACGTCAAGCGCCATTTGATTTCCGGCATCCCCTGCGCGACGGCTGGACTGGCGACTGCTGCTGCGGCGGCGGCGGCTGCACCACCCACGGCTGCTGTTTTGATGAACTGGCGACGATTAGTACCTGCCATGATTGGCATTCCTCCCCAAAATGAAAGTAACAAGTTAGCCGACGGCAGGCCCCTTCCGAAACTCGACGATTCAAGGCCGATCAACCGCTGACTTCCGGCACGAAGATGACCGCAACTGGTCACGACGGCTCGATGCTGACGGTCGCACACCTCTGCACGTGTTGTATAGCTGCCATGCGCAGCATCAACAGGTGATTACCAAAAGGGATTCCGTCACTGACCATCATAGCCCTCGATAATGACGATGTCGGCCGTAGAATACTGGTCGCGGATTTTGCTAGCCGCCTGATACTCAGGGCTGTGGTAGCAGGCCTTGGCTTTCTCGAAACTGTCGAATTCGATGACGACGTGGCGCTGGCCTGCGGGAATGTTGCCTGACGGGATTTCGTGCTGGCCACTGCGCACGACAAAGCGCGCGCCATACTTGGCGAGTGGTGCGGCGTTGGCGGCGATGTACTTCTTGTAACCCTCGGGGTCGTGAATGGTGACGTGGGCGATCCAATAACCTTTTGCCATGACAATCTCCTACGCCGCTTTCGGCACTGCCGTGCCAATCATGCAATCACGCGTGATCAATCCTGCCAACTTCTCCGCACTCCAACCCTCAGTACCGGCGGGACGCTCCGGCAGCACGAGATAGCGGAAATCCGCGGTTGAATCATGCACACGGACCTCTTTGCTGGACGGTACCGTAACGCCAAACTCTGCCAGCACACCGCGCGGATCAGCGACTGTGCGTGATCGGTAGCTCAGGCTCTTGTACCAGGCGGGCGGGATGCCGAGCAGCAGTTTCGGGTAGCACGAGCACAAGGTACAGACGACGACGTTGTGGACTTGGGGCGTGCTTTCGACGGTACGGTAATCAGCCAGCGTGCCGATATCCAGTCCCATCTCGGCCAGGGCTGCGCGGGTGTCTCTAAGCAGCTGCTCCTTAAACTTCGGCTCGGTCCAAGCCCGCGCAATCACCTTGGCACCGAGCGCTGGCGAACGGCTGTCCATCACATCGACCTGGGCAGCGATCTCGGCGGCGGTGAGCACGCCCTTCTCGATCAGCAGCTCACGGACGGCCTGTTCCAGCACCTCATAGGCAGTCGCCGGACCAGCATCGTGATCGGGACGCGGTGCGTGCGGGTCACCGTGGTCATGGGAGTGGTCATGATCATGGTCATCATGGTCGTGTGGGTGAGAGCCGTGCGGATTATGCATCATGGTTTGGCACCTTTCTTGGCCGCGACAGGCAGCAGCCACTGCTCATAGATGTCAGCTTCGAGCTGGTCAGTCGCCGGGCCCGGATACTTCGGCCAGAGTTTGCGCTGCTCGAACCGGACCTTGTACAGCACCTGCGCCGGGAAACCGGGCCGGTGATAGGCCAGCCGCTCTGGATCGCGGAACTGCCCTTGCACCTCAGCGATCACCCCGGTTTTGCCGCGCAAATACCACGGCGTCCGGCAATGGCCGAGACTGGCGCGAGCATCAACGCGCACAGCATCACCGGGCTGAAAATGCGGGGTCGTGCGCAATGGATGGACCGCACTCATTTCTTCACCTTCGGCTTGGGATTGGCCTTCGCTGCAGCTTTTGCTGGTGCACCCTGATGATGGGCTTCCCAAGGGATGCTCAGCCCTGTCACAGGCCGCCCGGCAGCCTTCATCCGCTTAGCAACATCGGCCATCTTCGCCTCGATCTCGGCGGGTGTGGCGAGGTCCTGCTCAACCATCAAATTGCGGATCGAGCGGATCCATTTCTCGTAATAGGTGGTCGCGTCGTATTGCTGCTCGCCGTAATCCTCGATCACCCGCCGCTTGGCGTCGAGCGAGTAAGCCTGCGCCTTGCGCCCAACCAACAGGATCGCGATGGCATCGACGCGCTTTTCCCACAGCGCCAGATCATGTTCGTGTTGGTCGATGGGGCCGAAATCAAGCCCGCCGACATCATGGACGGTGCGCCCCTCAGCCCCTGCCCGTAACTCGTTCTTGCGCGGCGGCGTCGAAGCTGCAGGCACTTGTGGCGGCTTAAAGGTGGGCGACATCGGAGTAGGCGACATGGCAGGCTCCGCTAATGGATTTTCAGCATGATGCATCGTTTTGGCGGCGAAACAAGTCACTCATCTCACTTCTGACACGTCCGGCAAAAGAACGTCGAACGGCCTGATTGCGTGATGCGTTGCACGACGCCTCGACACGCCGCTTTGCAGCAAGCCTCGCCTTCGCGGCCATAGACTTGGAAACTATGCTGAAAGTATCCGAGCGAGCCGTCGGCCTTGGCAAAATCGCGCAATGTCGAACCGCCGGCGATGATGGCTTCGTCCAGCACTTGGCGGATAATCGGCACGAGGCGGGACGCACGCTCCGTCGGCTGCCCGCGCCGGTCTGCCAGGCTCGAGGCTTTACGCGTCGGCGACAGGCCTGCGCGATAAAGGGCCTCGCACACGTAAATATTACCGAGCCCGGCTACCGTCCGCTGGTCCAGCAGCAGTGCCTTTAGGTCCACGCTTCTACCAGCGCCACGCTCGGCCAGCACGCCAGCGTGGAATTCGTTGCCCAGCGGTTCGACACCCATGCCTGCGAACAGTTTGTGGGTCGTGAGCTCGTCGGCCTTGATCAGATCCATAAAGCCGAAACGGCGGGGGTCGTTGTAGGTGACGACAGCACCGCTCTCCATTGTGAAGACGACATGGTCATGAGTTGTATCGCCGCCAGGAGCGTGCACGAATTCGCCGAGTAGCTGGCCCGAACACGTGAAGCGGCCGCTCATGCCGAGGTGCATGACCAAAACCTCGCCACCCGACAGGCCCACCAGCAGGTACTTCGCCCGCCGCCCCATGGTTTCAACGCGCTGGCCGGTCAGGCGCTCGGCGAACCGCTCCGGCAGCGGGAAACGCAAGTTCGGCCGCCGCTGCTCGACTCGGGCGAACCGCTGTCCGACCATCACAGGTTCCAGGCCGCGTCGCACGGTTTCGACTTCGGGTAATTCGGGCATCTGCGTCTCACTCTCGCCCGGCGCCTGAATCAGTAGCTGCGCGGCATGCCAAGGACGTGTTGGGCCACGTAGGCAAGCACCATGTTGGTCGAGATCGGCGCGGTCTGGTACAAGCGCGTTTCCCGCCATTTGCGTTCGATCCCGTATTCGCGGGCAAAGGCGAACCCGCCGAACGTCTGCATGCAGGCCTCGGCGGCCTTCCACGCGGCTTCGGCTGCCAGCATCTTGCCCATGTTGGCTTCCGGCCCGCAGTCTCGGCCCGCGTCGAACAGGGCGGCGGCTTTGGCGACCACCAGTTCGGCCGCCACCAGCTCGGCGTGGGCACGGGCGATCGGGAAGGCAACCCCCTGGTTCTGACCAATCGGACGGCCGAAGACGACCCGTTCCTTGGCGTAGTCGCTGGCTTTTTTGATGAAGTAGCGCGCATCGCCCAGGCATTCCGCCGCGATCAAAATACGTTCGGCGTTCATGCTGTCGACGATGTATTTGAAACCCTTGCCCTCTTCGCCGATCAGGTTTTCAGCGGGCACTTCGAGGTTGTCGATGAACACCTCACAGGTGTTGTGATTGAGCATGCAGTCGATCTTCTTTAGCTCGATGCCGCGCCCCTTGGCTTCGCGCAGATCGACCAGGAACACCGACAGCCCGTCCGAGCGTTTTTTGACCTGATCGGCAGGTGTGGTCCGGGCCAGCAGCAACATCAGATCCGACTGCATGGCGCGCGACGTCCAGACCTTCTGGCCGTTGACGATATACCGGTCGTTGCCTTTCTTCTCGGCTCGGGTCTTAAGCTGTGTCGTGTCGCTGCCCGTTGTCGGCTCGGTGACGCCGAACGCCTGCAACCGCAGCTTGCCCGAGGCGATGCCCGGCAGGAACCGCTTCTTCTGTTCGGCGTTGCCGTGCTTCAACACGGTGCCCATGGTGTACATCTGGGCGTGGCAGGCAGCGGCGTTGCAGCCCTCCGCGTGGATGGTCTCTAGGATCGCGGCGGCTGCACTGAGCGGCAGGCCGATGCCACCGAACTCCTCGGGGATCAGCGCGCCGAGATACCCAGCCTCCGTTAGCGCTTCGACGAACGCCGTTGGGTAGGCTTCCTCGCGGTCAAGTTGCATCCAATAGGCGTTCGGAAAGCCATCACAGACGCGTTTGACGCCGTCGCGGATCTCGCTCCACTGCTGATCGAGTGGAATTGATGCGGTTGTCATCTGGGGTATCGTCCTTACTGGCCCTTGAAGTCAGGCTTACGCTTCTCGTTGAAGGCGCGGATGCCCTCTAGTCGATCCTGCGTGCCGACCGTGCGGTTATAGGCCTCAATTTCGTAGGAATAGCCGTTGCTACGGTCCAGGTCAGTCGATTTATCGATCGACTTCTTGGCCTGGCGCACGGCAACCGGCGCGTTGGCGGCGATGCGAGTGGCGGCTTTCATCACTTCGCCCATCAGCTCCGAGCTTGGCATGATGCGATTAGCGAGCCCCCATTCCAACGCTTCGACGGCCGAGAACGGCGCACCTGAAAGGATCACTTCCTTCGCGCGGCGGACACCGATGGCGCGCGGCAGGTTCTGCGTACCCATCGCGCCAGGGATGATGCCGAGTGCCACTTCGGTTTGGGCAAAACGGGCGTGGTCGGCGGCGTAGATAAAGTCACACGCCAGGGCTAGTTCGCAACCGCCCGCATAGGCCGCGCCATTGACGGCAGCTATGACCGGCACCGGGCAGTCCACCATCGCGCGGATGATCTGCTCGACGATGGCGTGCTGCCGCCGCCATGTTGCATCGGACATGCCATGGCGCTCTTTCAGGTCGGCACCGGCACAGAAGGCTTTGTCGCCAGCGCCCGTCAGCACGAGACAGCGGGCGCTGTCAGCTTCGATGTAGAATTGCGCGAAACAGTCTCGCAGTTCCTCCATCATCAGCGTGTTCATCGCGTTCATGGCGGCTGGGCGGTTCATCGTGATAACCGTCACATGTGGTGACGGCGTCGTCAGCGCCAGCGTCTCAAAGGTTTTTTCCATCGGCGCGGTCCCCCAAACCAATCTGCTGCGTCGCAACGTTTAGCCAACGAGGCATCATCTTATCCTTCCAGGGTGATGCCTAGCGAACGCTCCCGTGGCAAGTTTCGTCACTGCATGGCCGCCCCCACCAAACCGGAGACCTCCCCTCGGCGCGCCCTCAACCGCATCTCGAATATCCACAAACCGGGCACGTCCAGCAGCCCTCCTGCTTGACCAGCTGGGCGTCATGGCATTGCGAACAGACCGGGCCGGGGCCGAATGCACCGCAGTTATAACGGGCACTCGACTCCGCCAGACCTGTCGTTGCTGCCATCGGTTCCAAGATGCTTCCGGTGATCGCGTTGGGCCGGAATGTCGTGCAGCCCTTAAGTCCTAGGTCATACGCCTGCATGTACACCCCCTCGAACGCCGCGAACGGCAAATCGACCGGACAATTGATGGTTTTCGAGATCGAACTGTCGACGTGTCGCTGCACGGCCGCCTGCATTAACAGGTGCTGTTCTGGCGTTAGGTCGGCTGCCGTAACGAAGGCCGGCCCATGTGGGGCGTGCTGCCCGCATTTCAGCGCATGCAACCGATGGGCATAATCTTCGACCACTTCCTCACGCGAGTTGCCGTCAGCTTCCAGCACCCGGCGGCGGTAGCGGAAATCAAACACAGGTTCGATGCCGCTGGAGACGTTGCCAGCCAGCAGCGA
>JAYSVA010000097.1:0-4363 GCA_043718785.1 Hyphomicrobiaceae bacterium | reverse complement strand
GCGCCATCACCACCATCACCCACAGTACGTTGCCAATCGTTGAGGAGAACAGCACCATCGGATCGCCCTGACCGACCCGCAAGGCGCGCAGGAAATAGGTCTCGAACATCGGCCCCATCAGCACGCCGATCAGCATCGCCGTCACCTCGAACCGGCTTTTTCTGGCAATGTAACCGATCACGCCGAATGCCAGCGCCAGCGCCATGTCGAACACGTATTCGCGTTCGGCGAACGCTGCGATGGTGATCAGCGACAGGATCAGCGGCACCAGAAAGCGTGTGGGAATCCAGACCACCCGACTCATGTAACGCGCCAGCGGCAGGATCATCGCAATCATCAGCAGATAGGCGACCGTCATCTGCATGAACACGCCGTAAGCAATCTCGGGCTTCTCGATGAACAAGCGCGGCCCGAGGGTGATGCCGTGATAGGTCAGCACGATCATCATCACGGCCCCCGTGGTGCCACCGGGAATGCCAAGCGCCAAAACGGGGATCAACGTGCCGGACGTGACGCCGTTGTTGGCGGACTCTGGCGCAATCACCCCCGGCGGATGGCCGGTGCCATACAGCTCCGGCGTTTTCGAAAACAGCTTCGAATAGTGATAAGCCAGGAACGCCGCGATGGTTGCCCCGGCCCCCGGCAAAATGCCGACAATCAGCCCAATCATCGACGTCCAGACCGTTTGCCACCAGTACTTTGCATTGATCCGCAAACCATCGAGCGTGTCAGCCCAGCGGGCGGACCGGGCCCGTTCGAGATCTTCAGGCTTGATAACCGTCTCCTGCCGCAACATCTCGAAGGCTTCCGAAATCGCGAACAACCCGACCAATGCCGGGATTAGCGGCACCCCGTCATACAGTTCGAGCAGGCCGAAGGTCGCCCGGCCCTCACCAAAGATCGGATCAGCTCCAATCGACCCAATCATCAGCCCGGCGAACCCGGCAATCAGCCCTTTCAGCAAATCGTCAGCCGCTATGGCGGCGATCAGCGTTAGGCCAAACACCATCACCACAACCATTTCGACGCTTTTGAAATAGAACCCGAGCTGGCTCAACCACGGCAGCAGGGCAATCGTCACCAAGGTGGTGATCAAACCACCGAAGGCCGAGGCGGCAAAGCAGCAGACCAGCGCCTGCTGCGCCATGCCCTTTTTGGTCATCGGATAACCGTCGAGCGTGGTTGCGGCAGCACCGCCCTCGCCCGGCATGTTGAACAGGATTGCCGGAATGCCGCCACCGAGCTGCGTGGCGCAGTACAGCGAAATCATGAATGCCATCGCCACATCGACTTTCATCGTCAGCGTCAACGGCAGCAGGATGATCAGCGTATTCTGAGCGGAAAATCCTGGCAGAATGCCAATAACGATGCCGAGCAGGCCGGCTGGCAGGATGATCCACCAGAGCGCTAGCGCCCGCATGAACAATTCAAGCATCAGCTCCGGGCTGGCACTGGCCATCTCAGCCTCCAATCGGCGGCAGAATGGTCGCCAGAGCCTTCTCAATCAGCCCCCGCGGCATCCGACTGTTGAGCAGGAAAATGAACAGCAGATAGACGACCGCCGCCGACGTCAGCGAAATGCCGAGCAGCTGCGTTGCGTTCGTCACCCCCATCAGTCGTAGCGACGCCAGCAGCAGCAGAAAGATGCCCAACGTCGTGCCAAGCCAGGGGATCGTGGCGATGAACAGCACCAGCAGTGCCACCAGACCAACGCGCTGCCGGTTGAACAGCGAGTTCTCAAACAGATCGCCGAAACTGTACTGGCCGGTGCCACGCATGGCCCGCAGCCCACCGCGCAGAAACAGCGCCAGGCACAGGCCGAGCAGCACGTACGCCACCATGGAGCCGGTGGCCCGCGCCTCCCATGCCAGCTCGGATGTGGAGATGAGAAAGTAGATGGCCAAACCGCAGGCCAGCAGTGGAATGATCATCTCCGCCAATAGCGCATCAGGTGGCGCTTTCGTTGGCTCAGCACTCAGCTCAGCGGGCGGCCGGTCCGCAGGTTGTGGTGTCACGCAACATATCCCCCACTGTGTATCCCACTTGGCCCGACTGAATATCAGCAGCCGGGCCGCCTTCGTCGTGGTGCCGTTATTTCTTGGCGGTCAGGATGGCGCGGTATTCATCAGCCAGCGCGATCATCGACATCGCATAGTCGGTACACACCTTGCGATCACCGTAGGCCAGCGATTCCTTCAACTCGCCATTCTTCTCGGCCGCCGCGACATAAGCCGGATCCTCGGTGACCTTACGGGCGCTGTCCTCCAGCAGCTTGAACTGGTCTGGATTCTTCGCCGCAAACTCAGCGTGCACCGCCCACGACCGCGCCGAATACAGATCCGGGATCTTAGACCCGAACACCGCGTTGATGCTGGGCGCGTTGTCCGTATACTTGGCCAGCCGGTTCTCCTTGTTAAACACCCCCAACACCGTCAACTGATCAGTCATTTTGACGACGGACGAGATCGGGATCACCCCGATATCAACCTCGCCGGACAGCACGGCCACCGTCGTCGGGTTGCCGCCCTGATAGGGGATCAGGTTGAACTTCGATCCGGTGGCGGCCCCCAGCGCCAGAATGCCGATCGATGCGGGATGCGGAATGCGACTGGTGGCGGTGTTGAGCGGGCGTTTCTTGGCTTCCGCCACCACGTCCTCGATTTTCTTGAACGGACTGGCTTTACGCACGAACACGCAGCTATCATCGGTGTCGGTGCGGCAGAAGTAGATATAGTCCTCGGGGAACTTGTACGCGGGCTTCTGCGTCGCATACATGATCATCTCTGGGCCCATATTGCCAAACAGCAAGTTGTGCCCGTCGCGCTCCCGCTTCTGCGTGTACAGCGTATAGCCGACCTGCCCGGCAGCGCCGGCATGGAATTCAAACTCGAACGGCTGGCCAAGCTGCTTCGCCCAGATATCCGCGAACGGCCGCGCCAGCCGTTCAGCGCCGCCACCTTGGCCAGTCGGGATCAACACGCTGAACTTGCGGCTAGGAAACTTGGCCTGGGCGGCGGCCGGGCTGGCCATTGGCCCGGACAACGCCAGCGCTGTGGCACCGAGACCCTGCAACGCGTGGCGGCGGTTGAGCGTGCTGAACTTTGATGGCTTCTGAAGTGACATGACAGGTTTCCTCCGGTGGGGTGGAGAACCCTGCGCCGTCGCCGGTCACGGACTCTCTCGTTTTTGGCAATATCCGCATCCTAAGCAGACATTCGTTAGTTGGCTAATGAATGCGTCAGCCAAAACCACGAATGGCCGCTTAGGGTTGTTTTGAGGGTCCACCTCAGCCGCGGTAGACGGGATCTGGCTGGGTGAAGAAGGCCGCCAGTATGTGGTAGGCGACGGCATAGTTCTTCTGCTGGAAGCTGGCGTGGGAAATGCCCGGCATCACCGCGAACTGCTTGTCCGGGTTCGGCAGCAGCTTGAAGAACTCGATCAGGTCGTCGAACGAGGCGATGCCGTCCCACTGGCCGCGCATGACGATGGTCGGCACGGTGATCAGCGCCGGATCGATGATGGGCAGTTTCGAGCACATATCGATGTAGCTGCCGTTCGGGATCGAATCGTCGAGCGAGCAGATCGCCTTGGCGAACGCATCGATGGTCGGCTGGTCGGCGCAGCCTGGGTGGTCCCGTTCGAAGATCGACTGCACGAACGCCGTGTTGATCGGACGGCGGTTCTTGCCCAGGAACTCCGGCAGTTTCTTGCGCCGCTCGTTCAGCGTCGGGCTGCCTTCACCGGTCCACACGTGCGCATCGAGCGCCAGCCGTTTGACGCGGTCCGGGTGGCGCTGCGCGAACAGGCCAGCCCGCAGTGCGCCGGACGAAATGCCGTAGACCAGCATCGGACCGGGGTTGCGCTTTTCGATGATGTATTGCGACGCCGCCGCCAAATCGTCGGCGCTGTTGGAGATATCGCACGGGATGTCGCGATGCTTGCTGGAGCGGCCATAGCCTTCCATGTCGACGCACCATGTGTCGTAGCCCTGCTTGGCGAACCAATTCATGACCGACGACTCCGGCCGCCCCGGCACTTCCAAATCGAACGTCGGCTGCGACGCCATCGATGAGCCGTGCACGAACAGCACAGTGCCGCGCTTGTTGGTTGGTGTGCCGACGTACTTCTCCCACATGAACAGGCGCACATCGCCTTTCATAGTCCAATGCTCCAGGCCGATCACATCGGCATCCGTATAGGCTCTCTCGCTCACGTCTTTGCTCCCTGGCACTTAGCCCTGTCCTTTTGAGCCCTGTCGTTTCGCGCAGCCACCACCACCTGAGGCGTGAAACCGCCCTGGAATGCAGGGTCTGCCGAAAAGCTATCAGAAGCCCATTTGCGGCACCAGTGACGGCAACGCCGC
>JAYSVA010000096.1:0-2008 GCA_043718785.1 Hyphomicrobiaceae bacterium | reverse complement strand
CGTTGATCGCCAATTGGCGGTCAAGCGGCGCAAAACTCCGCAGCATCACCCGCCACATTTCAGCGCCAGCGAGCCGTCCCGCCAGCACGTTGTCGAGTGCCGACAGCCGACGCACCAAGTTGAACTGCTGGAACACCACACCAATTTGCCGACGCGCTGATGCCAAGTCACGCCCACGCAGCCGATGAAACGGTTGCCCAGCAATTTCGATGCTGCCTTGATCCGGCTCGGTGAGCCTCGTCAAACAGCGGAACAATGTCGATTTTCCAGATCCGCTCGGCCCGAGAACAGCGATGAACTCACCCGGATGCACTGTCAGCGAGGCCCGATCTAACGCTTGGCGCACCCCGAATGATTTCGACACGTCCTGCGCAACAAGTATTGCACTCACACCAGCCTCCGTCGCAACCAGGCGCTAACACCGTCGATCACAGTGACCATCAGCAGCACGAGCAATAGAATAGTGAGAACACGGTCAAACTGCAGCAGATCAACGCTGTTCTTCAGCTCTTGGCCAATCCCACCCGCACCGACAACACCGAGAACCGTCGAGGCTCGAATGCTCCATTCCCAGATGAACAGCATGATCGAAACCAGGCTCGGCATCATGTCCGGAATGATCGCGTAGCGGATGACCTTCAGTCGCCCCGCGCCGGTCATCGTTACGGCTTCAATCGGACCCGGAACTGCCGTCTCGATACTCTCTGACCACAACTTGGCAATGGATCCGGCGGCATGCAGTGCAACGCCCAACACCCCGGCAAACGGACCCAGTCCAACGGCTGCAACAAAGATCAGGGCGAATACAAAACTGTCGATCCCTCGCAGGATGTTCAACAGGCCGCGAGCCGGTAGTGAGAGCCACAGCGATTTGGTGACATTACGCGCCGCCAGCAAACAGATCGGCACTGCTAACAGCGCGCCGAACGACGTTCCGATTGTACCCATGGCCACCGTTTCGGCAGCGCGGAAGCACAGGATGCCGAGCTCTGAGAGGTCAGGTGGCCAAGCACGGGCGGCCCAACTGGCCAGACGCGGTAGACCCGCCCAAAGCTTGGCGAAGTTCACGTCGGCGACCCGCAAACATATGACGTAGAAGCCGACGCCCAGCACGAGAAGCCCAGCGAACCGTAACTGGTCGCCAAGCTTCCGGGCTGGTGGTGTAGTCAGGCCATCAGCCTGTGGTTGGAACTGCACAGTTTACTTTGCCGCTGTTTTTGGCTTCAGACGGCCAACGGCAACACCGGCATCCTCTATCGACTTATAGCTGCTATGGTTCGCTGCAACCCATCCCGTGTAGTTCTTGGGCATCAGCGTTATCGCTTGCTCGTCTGTGATTGCCAGCACAGCGTCCTGGATCTTCTTGATCATCGCCGGATCCAGATCGGCGCGGGCAACCAGCGGATCGTTCGGTAGCGGTTCGGACTTCCAAACCACTTTGATCTGATCCGCTTTGAACGTGCCGCGCTCGATGAACCCGTTCATGTTTCGATCAAAGTCTGATGCCAGATCGGTTTGACCGTTGATGACCGTTAGAATTTGCGCCGCATGGGATGCCCCATCGCGATATTCGAAGAATGTTTTCGGGTCGATGCCAGCAGTCTTGAAATAATGCGTTGGAATCAACCAGCCGGACGTCGAGCCTGCGTCGGCGAGGGATAGTTTCATGCCCTTGGCATCGTCTGGCCATTTGGCGATTTTAGCATCGGAACGCGCAACGATGATGGAATGATAACTGGGTTTTCCGTTGTACTTCACCGTTGAGATGGCTTGTGCGCCACCTTCGCTGTTCGCCAGAACATAGCCCCATGGCCCCATCCAAGCGACGTCGACCTGCTTGTTCGCCAAAGCAATAGCGATGCCCGCCCAATCCGTCGTCACAACCAGCTCATACTCGCGACCGAGTTTTTCGGCTAGGTGCTTGAAAAACGGCTCATACGCCTTCTTCGTGTCGCTCGCTGTCGGCTGAAATGGACCAACTGCGAAACGTAGCTTCTCCTGTGCTACG
>JAYSVA010000095.1:0-10070 GCA_043718785.1 Hyphomicrobiaceae bacterium | reverse complement strand
AAATCACTGATCCGTTCGGGCATGTCCTCAATTTCTTGTATGTCGGCACGGAACGTATCGTAACGTCTCAAGAAATCGGCTTCGCGAGGCAAGTCCTCCTCAACGGTTTTCTGCACGCAGGCATACAGAAACTCCGCTTGGGGTGTTGCATCGAAATATCGATAGTAATCTGCAGTGTCGTTCAAGACTTCGACGTTGCCCTTCTCAGTCGCACGCCAATCAATCAGCGGCAGCACCCGCTTTGAATAAGCCTCAAGCGTGGCGCGATAGTCGTCAATTCGATCAAGAATCGCGGCTGATACCGGAAACACCACACCCGGTGGATTAAACCCACGGGCCGCCAGGACATGATGGATCAGGTAGCGATGGATGCGGCCATTGCCGTCCTCAAACGGGTGGATGAACACGAAGCCGAATGCCAAGATGGCAGCGGCAATCACCGGATCAAGTCGCGGCTCGTGACCGCTTCCCCACTCCGCTAATCCTTGCACCAGCGGCTTGAGGTCCTGATGGCGGGCGCTGATGTGATCGGGTATCGGTGCCCCGTTCTTTCGGTCGTGCGCGCCAATGAATCCTCCTTCCGTACGAAGCCCCAAATGGACAAATCTGGCTTTTCCTATAACGATTTTTTGTAACCGCAGCAGTTCGTCGAGGTCGATAGCTTTTAAACCTGCTTGACCAATGGCTTGGCCCCACCGTCGAACCCGGTCCTGTGGCGGGTTTTCACCCTCGATAACGTAACTGGCGCGTGAGTCTTTCAGCAGCAAGAATGCTGCTGTCCGCGCCAGCAGATCCGCCGGAACCGCCGCAGCTATTGCCTTGGCACGATCGCCAAGTCCAAGTGCGATTGATGCTTCGAGGGTCTTCGTCCGGCGAACCAGAGGACAGAATAGCGCTGTTCCAGGCAAGTTGTCGTAGACACGGTGTCGCGAACTAAGTGTCTGCAATGGATCGCCGAATTGCAGTTTCGTGTCGAGCGCTTCGATATAACCGCCCCGGGCGAGATCTGGCAGTGGCAACGGAGTTTGCAGCAGCCACTCGTAGAGAAACCATAAGCGGCGGGCGTATCTTCCGGTCGGCGTCGCACGTACCAACGCCTTGATCGGGCCTGGGCCCGTGGCCAAGAAAAGCCGCTTGAGAATACAGAGATCGAGACCCTCGTATTTGAGGGCAAACGTCAGATGACCCTCTAGCGTTGCGGCAGGTGCATGGCGCGGCGTGAACAGCCGCCAGCCGTCTTGCTCGAAGAGCTTGTGGCGGGTACCAATGGCGCAAAGTGTTATCGGGATCGGCACCTGCAATCCGAAAGCATCGATCAGCGCCGCATAACCCGCAGGAATTGCAAGCTCCGGCAGCCGTCGCTCATGAAAAACACCGACTGCTCCTGAAAAGTAATTCGTGCCAGCTGGCATTTATGAAAACTACCTACAGCTTGTGAATTTTGCGATCCGAACCGCGTCTATCATGAAAAATGATTTTGATCGAGCGGTCCGCTCGAAAGGGTCCGCGCAATGCCATCCACCGATCAGCGCAAACTTAGCTAGCTAGACGAATAGACCAAAGGGCGAACTTGCAAGTCGGATGCAGTCGGTCTTAGATGCTGGAAAAAAGCATTGCGGCTATGCGGCTCCGGCTTAGGGGCGCGCGGGAGGAATTCGAGTGACCGAGGCGTATGCGTCGTCGGCGTCAACTGTGACGCCGCCTGTTAATTCAGCGTCAACCGGCCCGGATACGGTGCCGAAACTGCTGCTGCGCAATGCTGTGATGCATGCGGACAAACCCGCCGCGCGGGAAAAAGATCTCGGCATCTGGCAGTCCTGGAACTGGGCCCAGGTGCTCGAAGAAACCCGCGCCTTCTCGGTTGGTCTGTATGTGCTGGGTCTTGCACGTGGCCAGACCGTTGCGATTGTCGGCGACAACCGCCCGCGCCTGTACTGGACGTTCTGCGCGGCACAGGCCCTGGGTGCGATCCCCGTGCCGGTGTATCAGGACTCGGTGGCTGACGAGATGGCCTATGTGCTGGCTCACTCCGAAGTGGCGATGGCGATTGTTGAGGACCAGGAGCAGGTCGACAAGCTGATGTCGATTGCCGACCGGGTGCCCTCGCTGAAGCGCTTGGTCTACACCAAGGAAAAAGGCCTCAAAAAGTACGATCACACGCGCCTGCATTCGTTCGAAGAGGTGCAGAAGATTGGCCGCGAGGAACTGGCGAAGAACCCAGGCGCGGCAGCGTGGTGGCTGAATGAGGTCAACCAAGGCAAGGGCTCTGACACCTCGGTGATGTTGTATACGTCTGGTACCACCGGCAAGCCAAAAGGCGTGATGCTGAGCCACGACAACATCGTGCTATCCGGCCAAAACGGCAACAAATTCGACCACTTTACGCCTGATGACACGATGATCGCCTACTTGCCGATGGCGTGGGTGGGTGACCACATCTTCTCGTACGGCCAGGCCTTTGCCGGTGCGCTGTGCGTTGCCTGCCCGGAAAGCCCGGAAACCGCCGTCGAGGATCGCCGCGAGATCGGGCCGACGTATTTCTTTGCGCCACCCCGCGTGTTCGAAAACATGCTGACCCAGATCATGGTGCGGATGGAGGATGCGGGCAGCTTCAAGAAGAAGATGTTCCACTACTTCCTCGGCGTTGCCCGCCGTGCTGGTGAGAAAAAACTCAACGGCGAGTCCATCGGCATCAAAGACTCGTTCCTGTATTTCCTCGGCGACAAGTTCGTTTACGCACCGCTGCGCAACCGCATGGGCCTGACCAATTTGCGGGTGGCCTACACCGCCGGGGAAGCCATCGGGCCGGAACTGTTCTCGTTCTTCCGCTCGCTCGGCATCAACCTGAAGCAGCTGTACGGCCAGACCGAAGCTAGCGTGTACATCACCCTGCAGCCGGACGGCGAAGTGTACCCGGAAACCGTCGGTAAGCCCGGCCCCGGCGTCGAAATCAAAATCGACACCAACGACGAGGTGCTGTTCAAGAGCCCTGGCGTGTTCCAGCGCTACTTCAAGAACGACGAAGCCACCGCCGAAACCAAAACCGCCGACGGCTGGGTGCGCACCGGTGACGCGGGCTTCATCGACAAACGCGGCCACCTCTGCATCATCGACCGCGCCAAAGATGTCGGTCGCCTGAACTCCGGCGCGATTTTCTCGCCGAAGTACCTGGAAAACCGCATCAAATTCTTCCCGGAAATCAAGGAAGCGGTGGCCTTCGGCAATAACAGCGATTACGTGACGATGTTCATTAACATCGATCTCGTGTCGGTCGGCAATTGGGCTGAGCGTAACAACGTGATCTACGCCAGTTACCAGGATCTGGCTGGCCACCCGGATGTCTACAAAATGGTCGAGAAGCGGGTCGACGAGCTGAACTTGTCGCTATCGAAGGAGGCTCGCGTCGCCGCTTCGCAGGTCAAGCGTTTCCTGATCCTGCACAAAGAGCTGGACGCTGACGACGGCGAGCTAACACGGACGCAGAAGGTCCGCCGCAGCTACATTGCCGATATCTATGCGCCTTATATGAAGGCGCTATACGACGGCTCAACCCGGGCGCAGATCCGCACCCAGGTGACCTTCGAGGATGGCCGCAAAGGCATGATCGAAGGCGACGTGGCGGTTGTTGAGCTGAAACTGCATACGGCTGCCGCCATGCCACTAAAGGAAGCCGCAGAATGACCTCAGCAGCCCACGATCATTCGCTGCCGACCGTCGGCGCGGGCAGTTCCGTCAAGCCAGGCGACGTGCTGCTGGAAGTAAAAGACGTCGAACTGCGGTTCGGCGGCGTCAAAGCCATTTCTGGCGTATCGTTCGACGTCAAGAAGGGCGAAATCCGCGCGATTATCGGCCCAAACGGCGCGGGTAAGACGTCGATGCTCAACGTCATCAACGGTTTCTACCATCCGCAAGTCGGCACCATCACTTACAAGGGTGTTCAGCGCGAGGCGATGCGTCCGTACATTGCCGCCAGCCAGGGCATTGGCCGGACGTTTCAGAACGTGGCGCTGTTCAAGGGCATGTCGACGCTCGACAACATCATGACCGGTCGCACCCTGAAGATGAAAAGCGGCCTGGTTTCGCAGGGCTGGTACTGGGGCGCGGCGCAGAAAGAGGAAATCCGCCATCGCGAAGTGGTCGAACGGATTATCGACTTCCTCGAAATTCAGGCGATCCGCAAAACGCCGGTCGGCAAGCTGCCTTACGGTCTACAAAAGCGCGTGGAACTGGGCCGGGCACTCGCCACCGAACCGGAACTGCTGCTGCTCGATGAGCCGATGGCCGGCATGAACCTGGAAGAGAAACAGGACATGAGCCGCTTCATCGTCGACATTAACGAGCAGATGGGCACGACCATGGCACTAATCGAGCACGATATGGCTGTGGTGATGGATCTGTCGGATCGCGTGGTTGTGCTGGAGTATGGGCGGAAAATTGCCGATGGGACGCCAGATGAAGTCCAGAGCAATCAAAAGGTCATCGATGCCTATCTCGGTGTTTCGCACGAATAAACAGGCGGAATCACTTGGGAAACTTTGGGGAAACTTATCCCCGCCTTCTGGGCACCCCGCATAGTGGCCGAAGGTTAGATAGAAGTAGGAGTTAGCGTCTTGGCAAGTCTTGGTAATTTCATTGAAGTGCTCAGCGGCGGGCTGTTTTCGGGCATCCTGTATTCGCTGGTGGCACTTGGCGTGGTGCTGATCTTCAAGGCATCCGGCGTGTTCAACTTTGCCCAGGGTGCGATGGTGCTGCTGGCGGGCCTCGCGATGGTGCGTTGCCTCGACTTCCTCGTCGCCAAGGGTCTACCGTTCGGCGTTGCCGTGTTCATGGCATTCCTGTTCGCCGGTTTGATCATGGCGCTTTCGGCATGGCTGATCGACAAATATGCGCTCGGACCGCTGGTCAACCAGGACGGGCTGATCCTATTCATGTCGACCATCGGCGTGACGTTCATCATGGAAGGCGCGGCGCAGCTGATTTTCGGCTCTGACGTTTATCCGATGAAGCTGTACCCGACCGACGCGTGGTTCGCGATGGAATCGATGTTCCCCGGCGGCATTTTGGTCAACAAACTCGACGTCTGGGGCGCGGTGATCGCCTCGGTGCTGGTGGCTGGACTTGCGGTGTTCTTCCAGCGCACGAAAACTGGCCGCGCGCTGCGCGCCGTCGCTGACGATCACGCGGCCGCTCAGTCAGTCGGCATTCCGATCAGCTGGATCTGGTTCGTTGTCTGGCTGGTGGCAGGCCTCGTGGCGCTAGTTGCGGCGACCGTCTGGGGCACCAAGCTTGGCGTGCAGTTCTCAATCACATTCTTAGCGCTGAAAGCGTTGCCAGTGCTGATCATCGGCGGCTTTACCTCGATCCCCGGCGCCATCGTCGGCGGCCTGATCGTCGGTGCCGGTGAAAAGCTTGCCGAAGCCTACCTCGGCCCGCTGATCGGCGGTGGCATCGAATACTGGTTCGCCTACGTGCTGGCTCTATGCGTGCTTCTGGTCCGTCCGCAAGGACTGTTCGGCGAACGCCTAATCGAGCGTATCTAGCCGGCGTTGCCGGTCAGATACGCGGGGAGTTGGGAATAGGGAGTGAGGAGTTGGGAAACCACTCTACCATTTCCTCCCTACTCCCCACTCCCTATTCGCTATTCCCGCGCGGAGCGCAAAATGTTCTATCGTGAAACCGGCCAGTACAAAGCGACCTACGCAGCCGATATGGCGATCTTTCCGATCCGCCAGGACCGAATTGCGTTGTACGCCATTCTGGCGTTTGCGTTTATCGGCGTACCACTGCTGGCCCTATTCAAGATCGGCCCATTCGGCAGCGACTATATTTTCAAGGGCTTGCTGATCCCGTTCCTGATCTTGGCACTGGCGGCCATCGGCCTGAACATCCTGGTCGGCTACTGCGGCCAGATCTCACTCGGGGCCGGCGCATTCATGGCTGTGGGTGCCTATGGTGCCTACGCGTTTGCTACCCGCATGCCGCACCTTCCGGGCGGCCTGCATCTGATCCTGTCGATCCTGTTCGGCGGTGGCTGCGCGGCAATGGTCGGTATCGCCTTCGGCATCCCGAGCTTGCGGATCAAAGGCCTCTACCTCGCCGTGGCGACGCTGGCGGCGCAGTTCTTCTTCGACTGGCTGTTCCTGCGCGTCAAATGGTTCACTAATTACACGCCGTCTGGCTCGATCAGCGCGCCGCCACTGGAGTTCTTTGGCTACACCGTTGGCACCCCAGTCTCTCGCTACTTGGTGGCGCTGGCCTTCGTCACGGTGTTCGCGCTGATTGCCAAAAACCTCACTCGTTCGGCGGTTGGTCGGCAGTGGATGGCGATCCGCGATATGGACATCGCGGCTGAAATCATGGGCATCCGCCCGCTTTACGCCAAGTTGACAGCGTTTGCGGTGTCGTCGTTCATCATTGGTGTGGCCGGGGCATTGTGGGCATTTATCCATCTCGGCAGCTGGGAACCGCTGGCTTTCAATATCGATCGCTCGTTCCAACTGCTGTTCATGATCATCATCGGCGGATTGGGCTCGATCTTGGGCTCATTCCTCGGTGCGGCGTTCATCCTTATTTTGCCCATCTTGCTAGACCAGGTACCGCACGCGCTCGGGATCCCGATCAGCGTCGAGACCGTATCGCATCTGGTGCTGATCATCACTGGATTTCTGATTTGTTACCTCCTGATCAAGGAGCCACATGGGTTCGCCCGGCTGTGGTCCCTCACCAAGGAGAAACTGCGACTCTGGCCGTACCCTTACTAGGACGACCAGTACGGAAAGGGTCGGCGGCAGTGCGGAGCGGCAGTGCCGGCCCCCATATGACTGAATAAGGCTCGCGAATACCCGCAAGGGGCATGTCACGGCTAACGTGACGCTAACTAGGAGGTTACGCATGCTACGTAAAATTATCGGCGTGTCGTTGGCGGCCCTCGCCGCTGTCGCACTCGCCGCACCCTTAGCTCAGAATGCAACGGCTCAAGGCGCGAACGAACAGTTCCTGCCAGCGCTCGTCTACCGCACCGGTCCCTACGCGCCAAACGGCATCCCGTTCGCCAACGGCGTGTCTGATTACTGGACCATGCTCAACGAACGCGATGGCGGCATCAACGGCGTCAAAATCGTCTTCGAAGAATGCGAAACTGGTTACGCCACCGACAAGGGCGTCGAATGCTATGAGCGCCTGAAAGGCAAAGGCCCAACTGGCGCTGGCTACTTCTCGCCACTGTCCACCGGCATCACCTTTGCGCTGACCGAAAAAGCGCCAGGCGATAAGATCCCGCTGCTGACCATGGGCTACGGCCGTTCGGAAAGCCGCGATGGTTCTGTGTTCAGCTGGAACTTCCCAGCCATTGGCACCTACTGGTCCGCTGCTGACATCGCCATTCAGCATATCGCCAAAGAAGTTGGCGGCATGGACAAGCTGAAAGGCAAGAAGATCAGCCTCGTTTATCATGACAGCCCCTACGGCAAAGAGCCGATCGCTGTTCTCGAAGCTCGCGCAAAACTCAACGGCTTCGAATTCAAAGCCATCGCCGTCACCCATCCAGGCGTCGAGCAAAAGTCGCAGTGGTTGGCAATCCGTCAGGACAAGCCAGACTATGTGCTGCTCTGGGGCTGGGGCGTGATGAACTCTACGTCGATCAAGGAAGCCGCAGCCGTTGCCTATCCGCGTGACAAAATCATCGGCGTGTGGTGGTCGGGCGCTGAGCCAGACGTGACCCCTGCTGGCGATCAGTCGACGGGCTACAAGTCGCTGCTGCTGCAGCATCCGGCTGGCAAGTTCAAGATCCATGAAGACATGGAAAAGCACGTTATTGCGAAGGGCAAGACCCAGGCGAAGCCAGAAGAAGTCGGGCAGATCCTGTACAACCGCGGCCTCGTCAACTCGATGCTTGGCACCGAAGCGATCCGCAATGCGCAGAAGAAATTCGGCAACAAGCCGATGACCGGCGAGCAGGTCCGTTGGGGCTTCGAAAACCTCGAGCTGAGCGAAGCCCGCATCAAGGAACTTGGCTTTGAAGGCATGCTGCTGCCGATCAAGTTCTCCTGCGCCGACCACGAAGGCAACGCCCGCAAGGCGCGTGTGCAGCAGTGGGATGGCAAGGCCTGGAAGATCATCTCGGACTGGTACGCGGTCGATGACACCGTGATCGCGCCGATGGTGAAGGACACCGCCGCCAAGTACGCCGCAGAAAAGAAGATCACCCCACGCGATTGCTCGAAAGAGCAGGGCTAATAGCTAAGCGAGGGAGTGGGGAATAGGGAGTGGGGAGTAGGCAGAGATGCCGTCCCGACCTCCCTACCCCCACTCCCGATCTCCCTACTCCCAACTCCCGCCGCCTGGAGATTGCCCGTGTCCGTCGCCGTTGCCCCATCTGCTGCCGCGCCCGTTACCGCGCCCGCAAAACCCATCCTGTCGATCAACAACGTCGAAGTGATCTACGATCACGTGATCCTGGTGCTCAAGGGCGTGTCGCTGACGGTCGCTGAGGGCGGCATTGTCGCGATCCTAGGTGCCAACGGCGCTGGCAAATCGACGACGCTGAAATCCATCTCGAACCTCGTCCGCTCCGAACGCGGCGAGGTGACCAAGGGCTCTATCGAATTTAAAGGCGAACGCGTCGACGGCCTGACGCCGAACGACCTCGTCAAGCGTGGCTGCATCCAGGTGATGGAGGGCCGCCACTGCTTCGGCCATCTCACCATCGAGGAAAACCTGCTGACCGGTGCCTTCACCCGCAAAGATGGCCGCGCCGCCCAGGCTGAATCGCTCGAGAAGGTCTACGCCTACTTCCCGCGCCTCAAGGAGCGCCGCCAGAGCCTCGCTGGCTACACCTCCGGCGGTGAGCAGCAGATGTGCGCCATTGGTCGCGCCTTGATGGCGAAGCCGACCATGGTGCTGCTGGATGAGCCGTCGATGGGCCTCGCCCCCCAGATCGTGGAACAGATTTTCGAAATCGTGAAGGACATCAACACCAAAGAAGGTGTTAGCTTCTTGCTCGCCGAACAGAATACTAACGTCGCTTTAAGGTATGCGACCTATGGTTATATTCTGGAGAACGGACGCGTCGTTATGGACGGCGAGGCGAAGGCACTGCGCGAAAACGAGGATGTGAAGGAATTCTATCTCGGTGTCGGTGGCACGGATCGCAAGAGTTTCAAGGACGGCAAGAGCTACAAACGTCGCAAACGCTGGCTGGCCTAAAGGCCATTCAGCGTCGGCGCTGAATGGGACAGGGGCGGACGCTCCTTTATGATGTCATGGCAAGTGGTTGGACCATCCATACGTTTGACCGCGCCCATTGGGACGCGTTGTTCGGCAGCCAATCGGCCGAGGCGGCGCAGCATCTCGTTGACGCGGTGCTGTGGGACGAATCGGGCTACTTCGCCGCCGACGGCATCAATCCGGGACCCAACCGCGCCGCGATCATCTCGACGGAAACCGGGGATCGGGTGCTGGAGCTCGCAGGTCATTTAGCCTGGCAGGGCTTCACCTATGACGGCCTCGATGCCCCAACCACCGCGCTGTTAGATCAGCTCGGCGCATTTATGTGGGCAGACGAGGCGCTCGGCGGCCAGCTGCATGTCAAAGGCCACTCGCCTGACTTCATCGATATCCCGATGATTGAAGAGCTGCTGTACCGCGCCGGTAACGTCAGCAAAATGCCCGCACCGCGGTCACTGTTCCGGCCCAAGGCCGGGCTGTTCGGCAAGCCGAAACCGGTGCCGCATGCCCCGGCGCGGCTGTTACCATGTCTGCTGCACGGCCGCCGCTTTGGCACTGAAGTGGCGCCGCAAGATGCCACCAGCATGTACGCGGTGTTCTCGCCGACGGAAGTGGCTGAGTTGTTCTTCGAAGTGAAGTCCGCCATTGACCTCGATATGCCGTGGCGCGCCAAGGACAACGAGGCGCTGGTCCGCGACGTCCTGCTCGATCCACTCTCCGAAGTCGCCGAATCCCGCCGCTGGATGGCCCTCAGTTCTGCGTGGTAATTTGCCTTACTTCGCCGCGACCGCCCACGCAGCATTGAGACGCTTGAGGACATCCGCATTTATCGTGCGGTTGTGCTT
>JAYSVA010000094.1:0-10073 GCA_043718785.1 Hyphomicrobiaceae bacterium | reverse complement strand
AAATCTTTATGAACGGCCGTAGCCAGGCCGTCCGGCTGCCACGCCAGTTCCGCTTGCCCGGCACCCAGGTCCGCATCCGCCGCGTCGGCACCGGCATTTTGCTGGAGCCGATCATCACGGATGTGGATGCAATGTTTGCGAAAATCGATGCCATTTTGGATGGCGAACCCTTCTTGCCTGGAGGTAGGGAGCAGCCACCCATGCCCGAAGATGATCCAACAGAATTGTTCGACTGATGCTGATGCTTGATTCGAACGTCGTGATTGCCGTCATCTCTGGCAAATCCCCCCACATTCGCGACCGTTTCATTTGGGCATCCAGCCAAGATGAGGTTGTTTTGTCGTCGATTGTCGTTTTTGAACTTCGATTTGGCATTGCGAAAAGCAATCTGAAATCGAAAAATGCCGACGCATTGCGCCAATTTCTATCTGGAGCGACCGACATCATCGCCTTTGATGATGAAGACGCCGCCGTCTCTGGGCAAATCCGTGCGACGCTGCAGGCTCAGGGAACGCCGATCGGTCCCTTCGATGTCATGATTGCGGGGCACGCACTGCGCCACGGAGCGACGCTCGTCACCGCCAACGTCCGCGAATTCAGCCGCGTCGACGGTTTGAAACTGGAAAACTGGGCGTCCCCATGAAAGTCACCGCAATCCACCGCTACCCCGTGAAAAGCCTGCGCGGCACGTCGCTTCAGGCGTCACATGTCGAGCGGCTGGGCTTGGTGGGTGACCGGCGCTGGATGGTGGTCGACACCACCGGCAAATTCCAGACCATCCGCGAGCATCCGGTGATGACGCAGATCGAAGCGACGGCAAGTGACGATGGCAGCTTAGTGCTCAGCCACCCGCAGCATGGCAGCGTCACCGTCGCCATCCCGACGGCCTCTAGCAAGACCGTGCGGGTCTGGCGCGATGATGTCGAGGCCGTGCCCGCGCATGCCGCCGCTGGGGCGTTTCTATCGAACGTGCTCGGCCTGTCAGCCGAACTTGTCTATCTCGCGAAACCTGACGCGCGGGCGGTTGATCCCACTTTCGGCCAGCCCGGCGACACCACCAGTTTCGCCGATGGCTTCCCGGTGCTGCTGACCAGTACGATGTCGCTCAACGATCTGAATTCACGGCTCACAGGCGCGGGGGCAAGCAAGGTCGACATGCGCCGGTTCCGACCCAACGTGGTGATCAGCGGCGCGCGCGCCTGGACCGAAGACACGTGGCGTATCATCCGCATTGGCGCTGTCACCTTTCGCGTCGCCAAGCCGTGCGCCCGCTGCGTCGTCACCACCCGCGATGCCGAGACCGGCCTGCAGACCGATCCGCGCGAACCGCTGAAAACCCTGGGTTCGTTCCATCGTGCGGCCAGCGGCGGCATCATTTTCGGCCAGAACCTGATCCCCGACGATGTCGGCGAAATCCGCGTCGGTGATGCCGTCGAAGTGCTCTCCGAAGGCGCATCGAACCTGAAATGACTGGGGGAGGCTAACCGCTGACTTTTGCCCCTCGCAAAAAGTCCATCCTCCCGCTTTCCCGGAATCCGTTTCGAGCGAAGCTCGATCCGGATGTCCGGGATCTTTACCGGCTAAACATGGGGTGAGATTTAGCCCAACGGCACCCGGTAAAGACCCCGGACATCAGAACAGCGCGCGCGCTGATCTGATTCCGGGGAGGCGGGAAACTGAAAGAGTCATCGGTTTGGCTCGACGGGATGAAATGCCCGCACTCAAGCTTCCAAATCCATATCCAGCTTCAGGCCGTGCTGATCAGCCAGGATCTTGATCACGCGGTCGGCGTCGGCCTGCGGCAGCGCTGTCAACGGCGGGCGCAGCTCAGCCCAGGCCGGGTCTTTGCGGTAGTGCGCGACGATGGCCTTCAGCAGCGGCATCATCGGCACGCTCTGGATCATCGCCCGGGTCGCCGCGATCTTCGCCTGCTTCTCATCCGCACCAGCACCCTGCCAGTTGTCAAAAAGGTCACGCATCGGTGCGCAGGCGACGTTGGCCGACGCTGAAATCACGCCTGCCGCGCCGCCGCGCAGACCGGCCAGCATGTGCACTTCGGCACCCATGAACAGCTCAAAGCCTGGGAACCGTTCCAGGATCGATTTCATGTTGTTCCAGTCGCCGGATGAATCCTTCAATCCGACGATGGTCTCCGGGAAGGCTTTGCGCAGCCGGTCGATCAGGTCCATCGAGAAGCCGACCTGGGCGATGGGCGGGATGTGATAAAGGTACATGCGCAGGCGATCATCGCTGACCATATCGATGACGTCGGAGTAGAACCGATACAGCCCCTCGTCGCTGACGCCCTTGTAGTAGAACGGCGGCAGTACCAGCGTGCCACCGCAGCCGAGGTCAACGGCGTGCTGGGTCAGGATCACGGTGTCGGTGGTCGAGCACATGCCGGTGCCAGGCATCAGCCGCGCCGGATTGATACCGGCATCGACCAGTTCCTCCAGCATTTCCATCCGCTCATCGAGGCCGAGCGAGTTGGCTTCGCTGGTGGTGCCGAACGGTGCCAAGCCGGTGCACCCATTGCTCATCAGCCATTCAGCATGCTCGACGAAACGTTCGGGATCGGGTGCGCCATCCTCGCCAAACGGAGTGAGAACGGGGGCGATGACGCCCGAGAAATTGAATTTGGTCAGGTCTGGCGTGGCCATGGTCGACTCCCGGTTGCGGTTAGCGAATGAGACGACGGCTCAATAGCGCAAACCGGCGGCGAGCGACAGTGCGTAGCAAACTGATGCACCAGCGATGCATGGCAGGTCAACGCGTGCCGACATACAGGGCGGGCTTCAGGGCGACGCAACCCCACGCACCATGCCGCGGTACTGGCTGATCGCACCCGGCACAAATTCAGCGCCCAGCATCCGGCCCGGATCAGCCGGGCCTGGCAATTCAATCTGTCCGCGTGGCAGCACAACGAAACCGAACCGGCCATAATACGGTTCGTTGCCGACCAGCAAGCACAACCTCAATCCGGCGGCTTTGGCGTTGGCCAACCCCTGAGCAATCAGCCGTTTGCCATGGCCGAGACCCGCATAGCCGTTCTCAACCGCCAATGGCCCCAGCATCACGGCGCCGGGCTGCCCGCCAATCGTCACCTCGGTAAACCGGATCGCCGCGATTAGCTTCTCCCCCTCCGTCGCTTTCAGGCAGAACCGCGAGATCAGCGGCAGCCCTTCGCGAATGCGATAGGCCGTACGGGTGAAGCGGCCCGGACCGAACACCCGTTCGTTGAGATCGAAAATCGCATTCAGATCCCGGGTGTTAACGGCCGATGTAACAACCGGTGTCACGGGCACAGCAGGCATCGGATCAGCAAGCGTCGGATCAGCAGAGGGCGACATGGCAGACCTCCAGACACGGACAGTGGGAACAAGCGCCGCAAAGCGCGGCATTCGACGCGTCAGCGTCGGCCCTGTCGTCGGAGATCGAATGATCGTACAATCGTTGCCATGGCGGCTCGCGTAACATAGCACGGAAACCGCGTCTAGCGATTAAGCCGCCGATACTGAAGGCAAAAAGGAGCACCTGCCATGATGGACCCCGCCACCCACGAACAGCTGTTTCCGGGTTTCCGGCAGGCACTGCTGACCGTGCACGATGCCCACATCGGCGACGTCCAGATTGCCACCACCACAGGCGGCCCCGAGACGGGACCTGCCGTGTTGCTGCTGCACGGCCATCCGCAAACTCGCGCCACCTGGCACAAAATTGCCGCCCGCCTCGTCGCCGCTGGGTTCCGCGTCGTCGCCACCGACCTGCGCGGCTATGGCGATAGCAGCAAGACTGAGGGCGGCGAACGCCACATCAACTATTCGAAACGCCGGATGGCCGCCGACCAAGTCGCCGTCATGCAGCAACTCGGCATCGATACGTTCGCCGTTGTCGGCCATGACCGTGGCGGCCGCGTCGCCCATCGCCTGACGCTGGATTTCCCGAAGCAGGTTGAACGCGTCGTCATGGTCGATCTGATGCCGACCACCGTCATGTACGACAGCACCGACAAGGATTTCGCCACCCGCTATTTCTGGTGGTTCTTCCTGATCCAGCCGTTCGACCTGCCGGAACGCATGATCGGTGCCGACCCCGCCTATTTCCTCGACCGCCACATCAACAAGGGGCAGGTAAAACTACAGGGCACCATCGATCCGCGCGTGTATGCGGAATACCTGCGCTGCTACACCCTGCCCGGCACTATCCACTCGATCTGCGAGGACTATCGCGCCGGTGCCAGCATCGATCTGGTGCACGACGCCGCTGACAGCCGCGCCCGGATCGATGTACCGCTGCTGGCCTTGTGGGGCGGGCGCGGCACGTTGGGCCAGTACCACGACGTGATGGCATCCTGGCGGCAAAAAGCCAACAAAATCAAAGGCACCGCCATCGACTGCGGCCACCTGCTGCAAGAAGAACTGCCCGATGCCATGGCCGCCGAATTGCTGCCGTTCTTGAAGGCGGGAAAGACTTGACGCACGACGCGACAGGGATCGCCGGCATACGCATCTCCCAGTTCGGTACGTGTTCTGGGAAAGCGAAGTAACGTCGCAAGAACTTAACCGCCCCCTACTTCACTGCCGCTTGCACGATCCGCTCAAGGAGCTTGTTGATCTCTTCCAGGGCTTTCTTGCCGCGCCCGGTGACCGCGAGCTTACGATAGCCGATCTCAACTTCTTTCGTCGTGGCGGCGCGCTGGTAGATGAACACGACGTACGGGCATTGTGACATGTTCGCGGGATCAGCCTCCATCATCATGCGCGACAACTTTGCCGAGCAGAACGTGAAAAACTCGGCCTGTTGGTAGATTGGCTGATTGGACCCGACGTCAACACCGGTGCGCTGGAGCATGGCAGCGATATTGCCGGTGTAGTCGATCTTCAGGCCCTCGCCAACGATGGCGCTCTCAAGGTCGAGCCGCACATCTTCGTAGGTTGCGCCCTTGCGGGTGTAGGTCACCGCGTCGTTGGCGCTGACCGGCACAGCAGCCGTAAACATAAGGGCAGCAGCACAGACAGTTCGGATCAACGTTTTCATGGCAGCCTCCATCTCGGTTGCAATCCCATCATATCACTGGCTCTAACATGAAGTGATGTCGAGCGTTTTGATCTTGGCCAATGCCGTGATTTGATCCATTAGCCGGGAACGAGTTGGCGACCGGACGTCATCACGAACGACCTGCGAGGACCTATGCAGCTAGGAATGATCGGACTGGGGCGGATGGGGGCGAACATTGTCCGTCGCCTGATGCGGGCCGAGCACGAGTGCGTGGTCTATGATCAGAACCCGGCGGCTGGTGTGGCGCTGGCAACCGAAGGCGCGGTCAACGCCCGCGATCTCGCTGACGTCGTCGCCAACTTGCAGGCACCACGCACGGTCTGGATCATGCTGCCAGCGGGCGACGTGACGGAGCAGACCATCACTGCCGTTGCCGCCCTGCTGTCCCCCGGCGACACCATCATCGACGGCGGCAACACCAACTGGAAGGACGACATCCGCCGCGCCAAAACCCTCCGCGAGACGGGCCTGCACTACCTCGACGTCGGCACTTCCGGCGGCGTCTGGGGGCTGGAGCGCGGCTATTGCATGATGATTGGCGGCGACAAAGCCCAGGTCGACCGGCTCGATCCGATCTTCGCCGCCCTAGCACCTGGACGCGGCGACATTCCGCTCACAGCCAATCGGGCGCACAACCGCGACAGCAGCCGCGACCCACGCGTCGAACAAGGCTACCTCCACGCCGGACCGAGCGGCTCCGGCCACTTCGTCAAGATGATCCACAACGGCATCGAGTACGGCATGATGCAAGCCTTCGCCGAGGGCTTCGACATACTGCGCCACGCCAACTCACCGAAGCTGCCCGCCGAGCATCGCCTCGACCTCGACGTTGCCGACATCGCCGAAGTCTGGCGGCGCGGCAGCGTCGTCACCTCCTGGCTGCTCGACCTGACCGCCGACGCCCTCGCCAAAGACCCAGCACTGGCCGAATTCTCCGGCCACGTCGAGGACAGTGGCGAAGGTCGCTGGACCGTCGAAGCGGCAATCGCCGAAGCCGTCCCCGCCGAAGTCCTCACCTCCGCCCTCTACACCCGCTTCCGCTCAAGGCAGGACCACACCTTCGCCGAGAAAATACTCTCCGCCATGCGCAAGGGATTTGGCGGACATGTGGAGGGCGGGGGGAAGTGAGGGCGGGAAGGCAATAGCAGTCTGCCGCACCCCCCCCCCTCAAACATCGCCCGGCACACCATAACTCGGCGCGCCTCCCGGGTTCATCGCGCGAGTGACGTAGGCGTCCATTTCGGGTTTCCAGCGGTGCCATAAGCCCGCCAGTTCGCCGACGGGGTCGGTGTCGTGCCAGTCAACGCGCAGGTCGGCGACGGGCCAGGCGACGTCGCGGACGATTAGCATGCCGGCGGAGTGGATCGGGCCCGCTTCACCACCGGCGGCCAAGGCGGCTTTCATGGCGGCGATGACGCGGTCGCCGATGTGGAGTTCCGGCGACTTCAGCCAGGCGATGATCATCGCGGCTGGGACAGCGGTTGACGCCAGCAGGTTGCCCGCCGCCGCCGCGTGCACGCCTTCGGACATCGCATGGACGCCAAGCGTGTTGGCACCCGAGAAAGTGGCCGCCCGCCCCTTCGCATCGACCAGCATCAGCTGGCGATAAGCGGCATGCGGCGTGCCGGCCACGAGCTGCGCCAGCGCCTCCGACGCCGACAGGCCAGATGCCATCGCATCCAACCCCTTTGGGCCGAGCGTCGGGTCGGTGATGTTTTGCGTCGCCACCACACCGACGCCCGCGCGGGCGTGCGCACAGCGCGCGGCAACAGCGGGCGACGACGACGCCACGGCGATGGCGAACATACCAGTGCGCGGGCAGTGTGCGGCGATGGAGAAAGTCATGAGTAAATCTCTTCAGCTCGCGAACAAACTCAATCCGGGATCACGGCGGTGGCGTCGATCTCGACCAGCCATTCGGGGCGGGCCAAGGCCACCACCACCAGTCCGGTACAGACCGGGTGCACACCCTTGATGTACTCGCCCATAGTCCGGTAGACGGCCTCGCGGTGGCGGACGTCAGTCAGGTAAACCACCAGCTTAGTGACATGCGCCATCTGCGAGCCGCTCTCGGTCAGCAGCTGCCGGATGTTCTGCATCACCTTGTGGGTCTGCTGCACGGGATCGCCAATCGCCACGCTGACCGCCGTATCAAGATCCTGCGGACACTGGCCGCGCAGAAACACCAGCGTGCCGCGTGCCACCACGGCGTGGCTCAGATCGTTATCGAGCTTCTGCTCGGGATAGGTGATCCGGGTATTGAACGGCCGGATTCGCTTGTGGATCATTGAACTCACTCCCTATTCGCACCGCATCTTCAGGCAATCGTCGGCCCCTTCTCCTTGATGGTGACGCGCCACAGCGTGCGCGGCTGGTTCGGGTCGATCAGCGGCGCGGAATGCAGCAGCGCGCAGTTGTCCCAGATCACCACGTCGCCCGGCCGATAAGTCGGCGTGTAGCAATATTTTGGCTGTGTCGTGTGCGCCTTCAGCTCGTTGAGCAGCGCCACGCCCTCGTTATCGTCCATCCCCTCAACGCCGAACGACGAACCGGACACCGCATAGATCGACTTCTGCCCGGTGTGCGGATGCTGACGAACGAGTGGATGGCGAACCCAGTCCATGCGCGCCTTCTGGTCGCCGCTCAATGGCGATGCTGCCGTGCGGCTGGCCTCGTTGAGGTTATCGCGGTTGCCATAGTGGTGGCGGCAGACCAAGCCACTGATCCGCTGTTTCATGGCATCCGGCAAATCACTGTAGGACTCCCGCTGGTTGGCAAATGTGGTGCCCGCCTCGCCACCTGGAATCTCCATCGCGTGCAGCATCGTGCAGCGCGCCGGCACCGCCAGATAAGAATAGTCGGTGTGGAAATACGTGCCGCCGTCAGACAGGCCGATGTTCTGACCTTTGTCGTCCTTGCGGTTCGACAGGATCAAAATGTTGGCATCAGCCTTATGGTGAAACTGGTCGATGACATGCGGTTCTGGCTTGCCGAAGCGCTTCGAGAACGCCACGAAATCCTGCGGACTGAGGTTCTGGTCGCGAATGACGACAACAAGATGCTCGTGCAACGCCGCTTCGATTTTGCCGAAGTCGCCGTCACTTAAATCGGGGCCGATCTGCGTGTCGGTGATCTCAGCGCCAAGTGCTTTTGACAGGGACTTAACCGACAGGGCGGGCATGGCGAAACTCCATGGTGCAAAGGCTGATCAGAGGTCAGCGTAGCAGGTGCAGCACCGTGATGCAGCCCCTAAACCTGCTCCAGCTCGACCAGCGTGCCGCAGAAATCCTTCGGGTGCAGGAATAGCACCGGCTTGCCGTGCGCCCCGATTTTCGGCGTGCCGTCGCCGAGCACGCGGGCACCGCTGGCCTTCAGCTGATCGCGCGCTGCCAGGATATCCGTCACCTCGTAGCAGATGTGGTGGATGCCACCGTCAGGATTGCGCTCAAGGAACTTGGCAATCGGCGAGTCCGGCCCACCGAGCGGCTCGAGCAGCTCGATCTTGGTGTTCGGCAGCTCAACAAACACCACGGTCACGCCATGCTCCGGATGGGGCAGCGGTGCCGACACCTTCGCCCCCAGCACGCCGCCATAAATCTTGATGCCTGCGCTGAGCGATTTCACCGCAATCGCTACGTGGTTCAGTCGTCCGATCATGGGAGGGTCCTTAAGTTGACTTCAGTCTGCCCGTCATAGCAGGACGCAAAAACCGCGCAACCTAGGCTGCGCGGCTCTATCCCAATCTACGCCATTCATGAAGGCGGGCATTGGCTTGGTTTGTAAGGTCAGTTGCCGAGCAAGATATCGAAGAACGACTTCGGCTTGCCGCTCGGGCGTTGCTGTTGTTGCTGCTGCCCCGTGCGTTGTGACGACTGACGCTCGTTGGCCCAAGGTGCCCAGCTTGGCGTCTGCCCCCCTTTAGAGGACGATGAGCCGCTAGTGCCGCTATTGCCACTATTGCTGCTGCGGCTCTCACGCCCGTCGCTATCCGAAGCCACGCGTCGCTTGGCTGGCTCGTCCTTCAGCTCTTTCACGTCCTTCGGCTTTTCCGCCGCACGAACGATGAACTCATCCGTCACGCCATCAATGCTGGCGACAACAATGCGCCCGTCATCCCAAGTCCATTGCGAAACCTTGTCACCCTGCCGATGCGGCTCGATGCCAAGCAGCGCTGCCGACTGCATGTTGATGATCGCGATCTGCTCGACGACGTCGTTGCCAGCTTTACCGGCACTGAACCGCAACGTGGCGATGTCCTTGAACGGCTCCTTCTTCTTGGCGTCCCATTCAAGCAACTTCGGCTGGCCGTCGCTGACCATCTCCAGGGCCACCCGCAGCTTCGGGAAATCGTCACTGACGGCATAGAACCGCCCGGCTTTTGTCACCACGCGCCACTTGGCGATGCCAGCGCCGCGCACTTCGGTTTCTCCCGTTGTATCCTTGGCGGCCCCAAGCCGCTCCAGCGCGTCTGACGCGTCCTTCATGCTCGGTCGCAGCTGCAGCGCCTTGCGCAGCGCCGTCACCGCCTCGTCGGTGCGGCCGAGCGCTTCCTCGATCTCACCTTTCGCCCACAGCACCTCCGGGCGCTCTGGTTCCAGCCGCATCGCCTTGTCGATCTCCTTGGCACCAAGATCGGGCTGGGCCGTTGCCTTATAAACCAGCGCTCGGTAGGCGAACGCTAACGCCGAACGCGGATCAAGCTCCAGCCCGCGGGTCACATCAGCCTCGGCTTCCTCGAACGCTTCAGCCTTCAGGCTCGCCAACGCCCGCCCCAAATGGGCCGGTACACTGCGCGGGTCCAGCTCTATTGCGCGGGTGAAATCTTTGATCGCCGATGCCGGGTTCTTGTTGGCGAGATACGCCTGCCCGCGCAATGTCAGCACTTCCGGGTTGCCCGGCTCGAAAGCAATGGCGCGGCTGAGATCTTCGACCGCCTCCTCGTACCGCTCGATGTCCATTTTGGCCTCGGCCCGCGCCCGGTAACCCGCCGAGAACCGCGCATCACTCTGCAGGGC
>JAYSVA010000093.1:0-10088 GCA_043718785.1 Hyphomicrobiaceae bacterium | reverse complement strand
AAAACGCCGCATCGATGCATTGAAGCTTGAGCGCGATCAGACCAGGGCGGCGCTTGAACGGGCTCAAACGGCAGTCCGCCCCGCCGTCGATATCAGTCTGCTGGTCGTCGAACGGTTCGGGGCAATGATGCGGGAAAACCTGACGACGGGGGCGGTGCCGTTCCGCAAAGCCATGATCTCATCGGTCGTTGACCGCGTCGAAGTCGACGATCACGAAATCCGCATCATCGGCGACAAGGGAACCCTCGAACGGGCGGTTTTGGGCGGCTCCGGCTCCGCAAGTGGCGGGGAAGCCGGGGTTCGCAGTTTGGTTCGCAATTGGCGGAGAGAGTGAGATTCGAACTCACGGTACCCTTGCAAGTACGCTAGTTTTCAAGACTAGAGCCATAAACCACTCGGCCATCTCTCCGGTGACGCAGCGTGTAACGCGACTGGGGCACTTGCACAAGTCTTTGTCGGCCGTTGTTAGACCCAATTCAGATCTTCCCTCCTACCGTCAAGTTAACATGCGGTTGTCCCGAATTGGATTTCACGAGCCAGAAACTTCTAGTAGAGCCGCAACAGCCCCGAATCAGTCAGGCGTCGTCGATTGGCTCGATGGATCTGCAGCGTGCCGTGAAGCTTCGGCGATCGCTTAGGACACGACGTGCGCCGGACACACCTGAGGCATTCCGGGGTATGCTTCAGTCAGCGGGCCGGGCGGGGATCCGTAGGGTCTTCCCTGGTAGTCAAACAGTTACGGGATCGGCCACCAATGGCTTCGGTGTGGGAACCGTCTCGCCAACTAGGCTTACTCGATCAACCCGGAGGACATTCGTGCGTGTGGGCACTTGCGCGAGTTGCAGTCCCCAACAGCCGCCATTTTCGCGACGGCATCCACGTCTCACCCATGGGCTATCGGTTGCGCCCGATATCCCGCAGCTGTCCGAACGTCGATACTTTTTTTATTTATTAGATTGACAAAATACAGCGACAGGAGGATTATTTGGTCTAATTCAAAAACATGGAGGCCTACGAAAATGACTCCACCTGCACAGAACGGTCATCCGGAAGCAGAGAAACGTCGCTGAGCTGTAATACCACATTCTATGCCCTAAACTCATGGAGTGGTACGCCAGGACGCTGATTTTGAGATGGCATTCAGACAATTCGAAAATTGCACGATGATCGGAAGCTGCTTCTCTGCGGTTGATGCGGGTGTTTGCATCGCCGAAAGAGAGGAGACTTGGATCAGTCATCTGGATCGTCACGACGATGATCTTACGTTGGTTGGTCGAGCGACGACGCGTCTGCATATGAGAGAATGCAAACAGTAGTAAAGATTAGAGACTGATGGAGATAATCGTTGTGATATTGGTCAGCAATTAACATTCCGTGATTGAACTCCCCGCGGCATTGTTAATCTGATCAATCCGATGATCCCACGAGATGGCTCTATAGATCGCGCTTTATCGCACATGCAGGACCTCAGGTTGTCACTGCATTGATCATAGATCGCCGAGTGGTACCCAGGTCCGATAGTCCAGCTATATTTGCGTAATCGAAACCAAGCGCAGAAGGCAGCAACTGGTGATCGAAAAACCAAACTGATCGGGTGAGGCGAGCGGTTAGCGGATCAACCTGTAAATGTGGTGCTGCATTAGCAACGACCACGACCTCAGACGACCCAGCCGAATACACATAGCCTCTGAAACCGCAGATCGGACGAGCCCGGCCCCACCAGGAGCCGGGCTCTTTGTTGTGCGCGCCCGGTCACACTGCCCTCGAATCACCGCGCGTCTTCCACATACTCACGACTACACCCGCGAGCAGAATGCCGAAGGTCACCGTTAGCGACACAACCGGCGGCACTTTCGCCAGATCGAGCATGTCAGCAACGAAGATCTTCGAGCCGATAAAAATCAACACCATAGCCAGCGCGTACTTCAGATAGTGAAAGCGGTGCACCATCGCCGCCAGCGCGAAGTAGAGCGCCCGCAGACCCAGAATCGCGAAGATGTTTGAGGTGTAGATCAGGAACGGATCGTTCATGATCGCGAAGATCGCTGGCACCGAGTCAACCGCGAAGATCACATCGGCAAACTCGATCATCACCAAGGCCAGGAACAATGGCGTCATGAAGCGCGTCGGCTGCCCTGTCACAGGATGGGGCTGGGTGACGAAAAACCGCTCGCCATGAAGCTGCTCGGTGACGTTGAAGCGCCGCTTGATGAAGCGCAGCAGACCATTGTCGCCAATGCTCATTGGCTTATCGGCAATGACTAGCATCTTAATACCGGTCGCCACCAGGAACGCCGCAAAAACATACAGCACCCAGCTGAACTGGCTGATCAGCGTGGCTCCGACGCCGATCATGATCGCGCGCAGCACGATGACGCCGAGGATGCCCCAGAACAGCACGCGATGCTGGTATTGCAGCGGCACCGCGAAGAACGAGAAGATTATGGCGATGACAAAGACGTTGTCCATCGCCAGGGCTTTTTCGACGGCGAAACCGGTGAAATACAACATGGCGCTATCAGCACCCAGCCGCCACCAAACAAAACCGCCAAACGCCAAACCCAGACCGATGTAAAGCGCTGATAAAACTAGGCTTTCACGGACGCCTATAGCTTGTTGTTCTTTGTGCAGCACGCCGAGGTCGAACGCCAGCAACGCGGCAACGATGCCGAGAAACGCAAGCCACATCCAGGCGGGCGTACCAAGCCACAATGTGACAAGCCACGCGTGATCCAGGAACGCAAGTTCCATCAGGTCCTCCAAGTCGGCATGCACTGTCGATGAGATCCGACATCGCATACACGCCGACGGCGCACGCCAGAGGGTCCCGGATCAGGGGCTTATTGAGATGGGCAGCAATGCGGGAAATTCAAGAGGCGACACTTGCCAATAGGTCAGTAATGCTGACATATTCGTGTCGCAACGACCTGGAGGTTCCATGACCACACCGATCCCGACCTTTCAGGATGTCGAAGCGGCAGCCCAACGCATTGCCGGTTATTGTCTCGAAACGCCGTTGCTGGAGTCGCCAGCTCTCAACCAGGCGCTCGGCGGTCGTTTGCTGCTGAAGTGTGAGAACCTGCAGTACACCGGCTCGTTCAAGCTGCGCGGCGCTGTCAACCGGCTGGCCGCCATGACCGATGACGAACGCGCTCGTGGCGTCGTCGCCAGATCATCAGGCAATCATGGCCTGGCTATAGCCTATTGCGCCGGTTCGATGCGAACCAGCGCCGTTGTTGTCGTGCCGGAAACCGCACCGCGCACCAAAATTGACCGTATCAGGGCTTATGGAGCCCGCGTGATCCAGGTGCCGATGTCGCAAACGGCGGAGGTCGCTACCGAGTTAGCCGCCAAAGAGAACCGCATCTATGTGCCACCCGCAGACGACCCATGGGTTGTGGCGGGCGCTGGCACCGTTGGCCTGGAGCTGGCGGCCCAGACAGCTAAACTTGTCGCCAAGCTTGACGCCTTACTGGTTTGCTGCTCAGGCGGCGGACTGACCTCAGGATGCATGCTGGCGCTCGGGGTGATGTCGCCCGCCACCGCGATTTACGGCGTTGAATCCGTTGGCTTCGAGAAAATGGCCCGCTCAATCGCTGCCGGCCAGCAGGTCAACAACCCGCCGGGCGGGCACACCATCTGCGACGCGATCAGCGGCCCCTACACAGCGGAGATCCCCTTCGGGATCGTCAAATCACGACTAGCAGGAACGCTGGCCGTCACCGACGACGAGGTGAAGGCTGCGATGCGCACCGCGTTCAGCGAGTTCGGCCTTGCGATTGAGCCCGGCGGCGCTGTGGCTCTCGCCGCCGTGTTGACAGGCCGCTTCCCGATCAAAGGCAAAACCGTCACCGTCACCCTCTCTGGCCGCAACGTCGATCTCGACGTCGCCGGTCCGATTCTGGCGGCGTAATCTGACAACAGAAGGAGCCCACATGTTCAGCCACATCACCATCGGCACATCTGACCTGGCGCGGGCGAGTACGTTCTACGACGCCATCCTTATCCCGCTGGGCCTGCGCCGCCGCGTCGTCACGCCTGACGGTGGTCCCGCTGCGGCGTGCTGGATCAGCCCCAACCAGACGTTGCCAAGGTTCTACGTTTACATGCCGTTCGACCGGAAACCTTCATCGGTTGGCAATGGCAGCATGGTTGCATTCACGGCCCCTTCGCCTGCCGCCGTCGATGTTGCCTTCGCCGCCGGATTAGCGGCGCATGGCAGCGGTGATGGCGAACCCGGCCCGCGTCCGCACTATGGCGACGGATACTATGGCGCCTACCTACGCGATCCCGACGGCAACAAGGTCCACCTCGCTTATCGCGGTGACATCGTTTTGTAATCCAACGCTGTTCCGCCTAAGCTTAAGCAAATCGGGGTGCAGGGCGGGAGACGGGGATGCTGCAACTTCAGAGCTTGGTGGGGCTACTGGCCTTGCCATTAATCGCGTGGGCATTGTCGGAGGGGCGGCGGCAGCTGGATCCGCAGCGCACGGGGCGGCTAGTGCTGGCGGCGATCCTGGTGCAGATCGTCATTGCCGGGGCGATGCTGTGGGTGCCGGTGCTGCGCGCGCTCATCGAGTGGCCTGCACGGGCTGTGGACGCGCTGCAAATGGCGACGCTCGATGGCATGAAGATGGTGTTCGGGCATCTCGCTGGTGGCCCTGCGCCGTTCGAGATCAAGCATCCGCAAAGCACGTTTATCCTCGCGTTCCAGGCGCTTCCGCTGGTGCTGCTGGTCAGCGCGCTGGCAAAGTTGCTGTACTACTGGGGCGTGCTACAATGGCTGGTGCGCGGGTTTGCGCGCGGCCTCAAAGCGACGCTCGGCGTCTCCGGCCCGGTCGGCACGGCGGCTGCGGCCAACATCTTCCTCGGCATGGTCGAAGCGCCACTACTGATCAAACCCTACCTGCAGACCATGAGCCGGGCTGCCCTATTCGCCACCATGACCGTCGGCATGGCTGGCGTCGCCGGCACCGTGCTGGCGATCTATGCCAGCCTGCTGAAAACGCTGGTGCCGGGCGCGGCGGGGCATCTGATCGTCGCCTCCGTCATCAGCGTGCCCGCGGCGCTGCTGATTTCCGCACTGATGGTGCCCGAAATCGGCACGCCAATCGAACCCGAGCTGCCCGCCGCCGAAATGGCCCTGGATGACGCGCCGCAATCGAGTATGGACGCCATCGCCCAGGGCACGAGCGAAGGCATCGGCCTGCTGGTCAACGTCGCCGCCATGTTGATCGTCGCGGTGGCGCTCGTCAGCCTCGCCAACATGCTGCTGGGTGCTATGTTCACGCCGTTCGGCCTGGATATCCGACTGGAGCGTTGCCTTGGCTGGGTGTTCGCCGGGCTTGCCTGGTTGATCGGCATTCCATGGGCGGAAGCCGCGACGGCGGGCAGCCTGCTTGGCGTCAAAAGTGTACTGAACGAGTTTGTCGCTTACCTGCAACTGTCCGCGCTGCCGCCGGAGGCGCTAACGCCGCGCTCGCGCCTGATCATGACCTACGCGCTGTGCGGGTTCGCCAACATGGGCAGCCTCGGCATCATGATCGGCGGCCTCTCCGCCATGGTGCCAAGCCGCCGCGCCGAAATCGTCAGCCTCGGTGCCAAAACCCTCGTTTCGGGCACCCTCGCAACCATGATGACCGCGGCCGTCATCGGCCTGCTGTCGCCGGGATGAGTGTGGCGCAAACGTAACACAAATGCGTGCGGTCAAGTTCCTGCACAACCCAACCTCGGGCTGCCGATTGCTTCGACATGTCATCACGTTTAGCGAGTGATGCCGCAACAAAGTCGCACGCTAGCTGGAGTGATCCTATGGCCCACCGCAGTTCAACACTGATCAGTGTCTCGTTATTCTGCGTCGCCCTGCTCGGTGGCTGCGCCAAACCGATGGAAGTCGGCAGCATCACCAGCATCAAATCCGCCACCGGCAGTCAGAGCATTGACGTTCTGGAGCCGAAACGCGCCAAAGGCCAACCCGGCTTGCCAGAGTTTTCTGGCGATCAGCTGCTCGAAGTGCGCACCTACGTCCGCAGTGATGGCGGCCCTGATGCGGAGGTTGCTGGGGCCCAATGCGCGCTGACGGCTGCCGACTACTCCGCCACGATGACAACACCGGCAAAGGTCCGCGTGCCGCTCTACCGTGGAGAATCAAGCACGCTATCAGTGGCCTGCGAATTGCCTGGTTACAAAAAACGCATGGTGACGGTGGAGGCCTTCGACGAAACGCGTCGTACGCGGCTGTCCAACGGGGCCGGTGGCGGATTGATCGGGCTGGTCGCTGTTTCGGCGATTGATGCGGCGTCCGACAACACCAAAAACACGTGGCGCTATCCCGTGGCCAAAATTCTGCTGGAAAAGTAGACCGTCAAACGTTCAAAGCTAGTTGTGACTATCGGGCGAACTTCAGCAGGGCCGCACCGAACACGGACGAGAAGGTTGAGATGACTTTGACGTAGCTCATCCCTTCTTTCAGCACGACCACGCCGATCAGCAGCGCAAACACGATGCTGGTTTCACGCAGTGCCGTGACCAGCGCGATTGGCGCTTGCGTGAACGCCCAAACGACCAGAGCGTAGGCAAGGTAGGAGGCCGCGCCGCCGCCCCAGAACACTCCTTTACCATCACGCGCGATGCGACCCAACAATCCCGGCTTGGTCACGTGCATGTAACCGGCCATCAGCGCCGCGTTGAAGATTGCCGCCCACGAATAAAACCCGACCGGCGAACCAGCAATTCGCGCACCGTACCCGTCAATCAGCGAGTAACCCGCAATGAAACACGCCGTCACCAGGGCCGCACCCGCTGCTGCGGCGTTGCGCTTGCCGTTGCCGGATTTGGCGAAGCAGAGGCTAGCAATACCTGCGCCGATGGTCGCAATGCCGAGGATCTGCAGGGACGACAACGTCACGCCGAGCATTGCCACAGAGATGACCGCGACCAGCAACGGCGCAGTGCCACGGGCAATCGGGTAGACCTGAGTGAAGTCGCCGAAGCCGTAGGCGCGCAGCAAAAACAACTGATAACCCATGTGCATGAACACGCCGCCGATCAGATACGGCCAGCACGCCAGATCGGGCGCGGGCACAAACGCCAGCGCCGCGACAGCGGGCGGCACGTGTCCCAGCACCACCGCCGTCATGCTCATATGCTTGTCGCTGCCGCTCTTGACCAGAGCATTCCACGACGCATGCAGCACCGCCGCCAGCATGACCACCAGAAACACCTTGAGTTCCAATGCATCCCCCTAAGCTTCGTCAGCACCCCGGATACTGAAAGCCTAAGCCCCGCGACCGGCAAACCACAATGCGAAAACGCCGCCCAAGTTGCCTTGGACGGCGTTTTCGCATCGTTTTCTCATCAAATTTTACAGCTTGCAGACCGTGGCTTGGCCGACGCAGGTGTAGCCGAGGCCGCCTTTGCTGCAGCGGAACTTTGGCTTCGAGACGTTGTAGCCAGGGGTCGAGCCGTTTGACATCCACGACGCCCAAACGCCCCAGTCGAAGGCCTGGAAAATAGCTTCGTGGGCCTGGAATTTGGCGCCTTCTTCGGTGGTGTTGGTGCCTTCAGCGGCCTTCTGGAAGCAGTTTTTAGCGGCGGCAGCGGGCTGAGCCAACGCCAATGCGCCAACCATCAGTACAGCCGCAACGGCGAGGGATTTTATCGACATCAGAGTTCTCCTAGTGGCAATGGATAAGACCATGAACCATAGTGACTGAGTTGCCCGGCAAAGGCCATCAGCCGACGGCCACACGTTGGGGATTGTGGCATTTTTGCCTAAACCATAACGGCGGACCGTGGGGCTTAAATTGCCAGTCAACCGGCGGGGTGGAATCCCGTGCGGATAAAGCATGGGTCGCGCCCTTGCCTCGCCCCCCGGTTTCCGGTCATAACTCTGGGGAACGCGGTGATCGCCGCTGCCCCTCAAGCCTCCCGCCCCAAGGAACCTTGCCGTGAAGAAAACGACCGTTGTGCACATTGATCACCATCCGGGCCGCTCAACCCAGACCATGGGCATTGCCCGCGTGCTCGGCACCGATCCGGATCTGATCCATGAGCCGTCGGTCGGCGTCGTCGGCACCAAGGGCGACAGCCAGTGCTACATGGGCGTGATGGGCAAGGTGGAAGCCATTCACGAGGCGCTGAAAAGCCGGATCGGCAAGGAAAAAGGCAAACTGCAGCTGCGCCTCGTCCAGCCGGAGTACACCATCGCCACGTCGGACGGCATCCGCAACGGCACCCGCGAAATGCGCTACTCGCTGATCGGCCGCGAGGTCACGCACGACGCGCTGTGCGAGCACCTGAGCGCCACTGGCCTGGCGGGCACCATCGCCGTCGTCGCCTGCGATAAGCCGCCGGTTGGCACGCTGGCGGCGCTGCTCGAGCACAACCAGCCCGGCATCATCATGTCGGACGGACCGATCCACCCCGGCAAGGACCCGAAGACCGGCGAAGCCCTCGATATCGTCAGCGCCTATCAGGTGGCCGGCCACCCGGACGCCGCGCACCGCCACCACATCGCCTGCCACGCCTGCCCCGGCTATGGCAGCTGCGGTGGCATGTTCACCTATAACACCATGCAGACGTTCATCGGCGTCGTCGGCATGCAGCCGCTGCACATGGTCGCCCCGCCGTCTGACGATCCGCGTCGCCTGAAGGAGTTCCCGGCGCAGCTGGTCGAATACCTGGCGCAGATGATGGCGAAGGGCCTGAAGCCGCGCGATATCGTCGTCCGTGACAGCCTGCGCAACGCCCTGATCGTGGCGATGGCGATTGGCGGCTCGACCAACGTCACCCTGCACGTACCGGAGATCGCCCGCGCCGCCGGGTTCGCCGACTTCTGGAAGGACGTGATGACGCCAGCCGAGTTCAACCACCTGTCGCAGCACGTCGTGCCGGTGCTGACCGACGCGCGCCCCTACGGCAAATATTCCATGGTCGACATCGACAAAGTCGGCGGCGTCCAGGTGATCGTCAAGGAACTGCTGGATGCGGGCCTGCTCAACGGCGACGTGATGACGTGCACCGGCGAAACCTTGGCGGCGCAGGTCAAGCGGCTGGGCACCAAGAGCGCCGATGGCAAAGTGATCTATCCGGTGGCGAAACCCTACAAGGCGACCGGCGGCCTGCGCATGCTCGGCGGCAACCTGTCGCCGGAATTCTCGGCGATCCTGAAGCTGGCCGGCGTCGAAGGCGGGCTGGAGAACAACCTGTTCCGTGGCAAAGCCCGCGTGTTCGAGAGCGAGCAAGGCCTGCTCGCCGCCCTCGATAAGGCACCGGACTCGTTCAACAACAACGACATCGTCATCGTCCGCTACGAAGGCCCGAGCGGCGGCCCCGGCATGCCGGAAATGCTTGATCCGACCTCGCGCATCACCACGCTCTGCCGTGAACGCAACATCACCATCGCGCTGATGACCGACGCCCGCTTCTCCGGCGGCTCGGTCGGCCTCGTCATCGGCCACGTCGGCCCGGAAGCCGCGCTCGGCGGCCCGATTGCGTTCGTCGAGGACGGCGACGAGATCATCGCCGATCTCAACAAGAATGAGCTCAACTGCACCGCGCTCGCCGACCCCGCCATCCTCAAAAAGCGCAAAGCCGCCTGGGACAAGGTCGTCGCGGCCAACGGCGGCATCCACCCCAACTGCGGCGACGCCGACACCCGCCTCCTCCACCGCGCCCGCCTCACCGCCGTCCCCGCCACCCGCGGCGCCGGGATGCATCCGAATCGCGAGGTCTGGGTGCGGTTGCCGCGCACCGCCGAAAAGTCCGGGTTCACGCCCAGCAACAAACATCGACCAGGGACGGGGAAAGGGTTTTGAGGGGGGGGTGGGGGCGCGAGCCGTAGGGCGGAAAAGCCCCCTTGCGCCTTCCGCCGCGACCGGGTGAGGACGTCACCGTTTGTCGAGCCTAGACCTCTGGGCTATAGCACTCCCGCGCCGACGGTTGAAAAATAATAAGAAAACGTACACTGTCCCCGATATTGGGTCCCCGATCACTAGTGTCCGGTTTACTTAGTAGTTGACAGGTTTAGTGCATTGTTTCGAATGAAATTTCGGCCTCGAATTCGTGGTGTCGATTTGAACGTCCTG
>JAYSVA010000092.1:0-4376 GCA_043718785.1 Hyphomicrobiaceae bacterium | reverse complement strand
TGCGCGTCATCGACTCCCACACCGAGGGCGAGCCGACCCGTCTGATCATCGAAGGCGGCCCGCAGCTTGGCGGCGGCCCCCTCGCTGAACGCCGCGATAAGTTCGCCCGCGCCTACGACCGTTATCGCCGGTTCTGCATCAACGAACCGCGCGGCTACGATGCCCTGGTCGGCGCGCTGCTGTGCGAGCCGGAAGACCCGAGCTGTGTCGCCGGGTTGATCTTCTTCAACAACGTTGGCTTTCTCGGCATGTGCGGACACGGCACCATTGGTGCCGCCGTCACACTCGCCCACATGGGCCGCATTGGACCGGGCACGCACCGCATCGAAACTCCGGTTGGCGTCGTCACGGTCGAGCTGACCGGCCGCAACGACGTCACCATCGAGAACGTGTCGAGCTACCTGCACCGCAAGGCTGTGACGGTTGAGGTGCCCGGTATGGGCACTGTCACGGGAGACGTCGCGTGGGGTGGCAACTGGTTCTTTCTGTGTACGGATGCCCCGCCCGTGCCGCTGATCATGGCCAACATCGGCGAACTCACCCGCAAGGCTGAGGCGGTCAAAGCCGCCCTGGTCGCGGCCAATATCACGGGCGCCAACGGCGGCGAGATCGACCACATCGAGTTCTTTGGCTCGCCCGTCGGCAAGGACGCCGACAGCCGCAACTTCGTGTTGTGTCCAGGCGGGGCCTATGACCGCTCACCCTGCGGCACCGGCACCAGCGCCAAAGTCGCCTGCCTGTCCGCGGCGGGCAAATTGGCCGAGGGCGCGACGTGGGTGCAGGAGAGCATCGTCAACAGCCGCTTCACCGCCCGCTACCGCCGCGACCCCGCCAACACCGCAGCACCCGGAGCCGTGATCCCCAGCATCACCGGGCGCGCCTTCGTCGTGTCCGAATCCACCCTAATCCGTGACTCCGATGATCCGTTTGCCGATGGGCTGGTTTGATTGCCATATGAAAGGACTAGCGTCCATGCGTTGTAAATCCTCAGTTCTCGCAATCGGAGCCGCCCTGTTCTCGACAGCGGCGGCGGCCCATCACCCGACCGGCGGCAGCACCCCCGCAAGCTTGTTCAACGGGCTGTTATCCGGCCTCGGCCATCCCGTGATCGGCCTCGATCATTTAGCCTTCATTATTGGCGTCGGCATCTTCGCCAGCGTGGCCGGACTTGGCCTAGCGCTGCCGCTGCTGTTCGTCGCGTTCATGGCGGCGGGCTTGGCGCTGCACCTCGCATCGGTCACCATTCCTGGTGCGGAATTGTTGATCGCGCTTTCAGCCGTCGCCATCGGCCTTGCCATCATCTGGCACCGTACGGCCAAGCTCCATGGGAACCGTCGCTGGCTGGAGGGAGTGCTGTTCGCGCTCGCCGGTACGGTGCACGGCTATGCCTTTGCCGAGTCCATCGTTGGAGCCGAGACGGGCGTCCTCGCCGCCTATGTTCTGGGCCTCATCGTCGTGCAGATGGGCATCGCGACCGCCGCATACGTTGGCATTCGGGCCATCGCTGATGGCCGCATCGGTGGCGCACATCAGGCAACCATGGGGGCCAGCCGGGCTGCCGGTGTCACGATCATGGCCACAGGCGCTTTGTTCGCCCTCCGCGCCGTTGGGCTCGGCGGCTGAATCCGCCCCCTTACGGCACCGTCACCCGACTTAGCCACTCGACCAGGGCGCGGCGGTCGTCGGCGTCGGTGAGGCGTTGTTCGGGCATTTTGGTGCCGGGGGTGAAGATGGCAGGGCCGACTTCGAACAACTTGGCGATGGTGTCAGGCGTCCAGGTGATCTCAAGTTTCGTCAGCGGCTGAGAGAACTCATAGCCCTTCAAACTGGCGATCTTCCGGCCCATGATCTGATGCAAGGTCGGCCCGGCCAGATGCGTGTCGGCGGCGGTCAGGCCGTGGCAGACGGCGCAGGCCCGGAACACTTTGGCGCCACGGTCCTTGGCATCAGTGATGGCAGCGGGCGCCGGTTTCGGGATGGTCGGATCAACCGGGCTGCCGGTTACCGCATCGAACCGGCGCACCGCCCGGTCGTTGCCGCCGGTCAGGATTTCGCGGCCATCGCGCGAAAACGTCATCGCCCAGAACGGCAGCGCATTGCCGAGTGGCACCGGTTTGGCAGCCGCGTCGGTCAAGTTGATCAGCGTCACCGGCGTGCGCAGGCCACCAGTTGCGGCCTTTTTGCCATCGGGCGACACCGCAACGGCGGTCAGCGGGCCCTCCAGCTGCGCAACCGTGCGCGCCGTCGTCAACTGCGCGTCCGCTTCCCGCAGCGAGCCATCGGCACACGCCAGCAGGAAACGGCCGTCTTTCAGCTGCACGGCGCTGGTGATCGGCGCTTCGATCTTGAGCTGCCGGGCAAGGCTGATGCCATGATTGTTGCCCTTGAGCGGCGTCAATTTGGCCGTGCCATCGTGGCTCGTACTCAGCACACTGCCATCAGCGGTGACCAACAGGCTGGTCACCGGGCCGGCGTGCTCAGCCAGCATGCGGGACGTGCCTTGCGCGTTCCAGACGCGCACACTCTTGTCCCAACTGCCGCTGATCAACGCGCCATCCCGTGTAAGTGCCAACGCCGACACCGCGCCTTGATGCCCCGTGAACAGCGGAACGGCAGGGGCCGCCTTCTCGCACCAGATTTTGATCTTCGCATCTTCGCCACCGGAGATGACGCAGCCATCGGCGCGCGCTACCAGCGCATTCACCGCCGTCTCATGTTGCCGCAGCACATGCGCGGCCTGGCCCCGCGCGAGGTCCCAGATGATCACATTGCTGTCGAACCCACCTGACGCCAGCCGACCATCCGGCATCGCGGCAAGTGCCCGCACTGGTCCGCCATGGCCACGCAATTCGGGGCCGGGAGCCTCGGCATAAGTCGGACCTGCGGTCAGGATTGTGAGCACTGCCGCGCACGCTGCCAACACTCTCATGCAAACAAACCCTCTGTGGCTGTGCCCCGGACGCGCAACCTATAGCGCAATGATGCGGCGCTGAGAACGCCCAGGCGGATGTTTCGAGGTCATGTAGTGTCGCGCCGAACCACGTTCCGTCCCGGTTTTTGCCTCCCGACATCTGCAATGAGCTTTCCCGCAAAACGGCGGCCTGTTGTCGCTCACCCGCGGCTGCGGTATGTCCTCCACAAACGCCGATTCCCGGCTCCAGGCACCACATGGCCAAGAAAATTGCAGCGCCAGAGATTGAGCGGCTGATCCAGTTATTGGGGCGGTTGCCAGGGCTTGGGGCGCGCTCAGGACGGAAGGCGGCGCTGGCGCTGCTGAAGCGGCGACAAGACCTGCTGATCCCGCTGGCGCAGGCGATGGCCGTGGCGGCGGAGAAGCTGGCCGAATGCCCGGTGTGCGGCAACATCGATACCGTCAGCCCGTGCACGATCTGCCAGGATCCGCGCCGTGATCCGGCCCTCGTCGTGGTGGTCGAGGAGATCGGCGATCTGTGGGCGCTGGAGCGGGCTGGCGTGATCAACGGGCGCTACCATGTGCTGGGCGGGCATATTTCGCCGCTCGACGGCATCGGCCCGGATAAGCTCAACATCGCCAGTCTGTTAGCACGCGCCCAGGCCGGTGAGGTGAAGGAGCTGCTGCTCGCGCTCAACGCCACGGTCGAGGGCCAATCGACCAGCCACTATATCGCCCAGGCCTTAGAGGGCACGCCGGTCGCGATCTCGCGCCTCGCCCAGGGCGTGCCGGTCGGCGGCGAACTTGACTACCTCGATGAAGGCACGCTGGCCGCCGCGATTAAGTCACGACGGCGGGTGTGAAGTGGCAGGCACCGCCCGTGGAAGTTGGGTCGCGCAAGGGGGCTTGACCCAACCTACGTTCAGCTAGAGCCGGATGTACCGCACCTTGATAACCAATTGAAAATAGATGTTTTATCATTGCGGATCGAGCTAGGCGTAGGTTGGGTCAAGCTTTTCGCGCGACCCAACATCCACGGGTGATGTCCGCAAACTGCGCACCGCCAATCGCGCATCGACGGCGGGCGGTGTGGGCACTATAAGCCCGTATGGAACACACGCCCGACAAGCTGCCTGAACAGCCTGAAGCCCTCGCGCCGGCACCGGCCACTGGCATATCGCCCACTGAAGCGCTGGCCCAAACTGTCAACCCGGCCCGGCCTAACACGCCCGGCAAGTTCGTCACGGGGTCGGTGCTGCGGCATATCCTTGTCATGACCGGGGCGGGAGCGGTCGGACTGATGGCAATTTTCATCGGCGAGCTCGCCAATATGCTGTTTTTGTCGATGCTTGGCGATGTCGAGATTGTCTCGGCGGTCGGCTATGGCAGCTCGATCTTGTTCTTTGCGACGTCCATCGGCATCGGCTTGTCAATTGCGGCGTCGGCCATCGTTTCGCCCGCGCTC
>JAYSVA010000091.1:0-2015 GCA_043718785.1 Hyphomicrobiaceae bacterium | reverse complement strand
GATCATAGTTCTCGGGGTCACCGTACATCCAGCTCTCGGCGGCGGCCTGAGCCATCGCGGCGATGGCCTTGGGCGACGGGCCGAACACGCTCTCGTTGGCGCCGATGCGGGCGCGGAACGTCGCCTGACGTGCGCGCTCCTGTGCCTCCGGTCCGACGAACGGCACTGTGGACGGCAGATCAGCAACAAGCCGGGCTTGGGCGGGGGCAGGTTTGGCAAAGGCTGGCAGGGACACGGCAGAGGCTCCAACAACGAGGGCAACCTGACGATGCTTAGCCGCCGGGTCCAGTGCTGACAATGCTCAAGCATAACTGGTATGCCCGGACGATAACCACCGTGATGTAACTCACCTTGACAGCCCCCCGGCAGGCATCGCTCTATCGCGCCTTCGAACCTCAACCACTTCAAGGTCCTTTCCGATGCGCAGCTTACATGTTCCTGGTCGCTCTCCGGTCTATGCCCGCCGCGCCATGGTCGCGACGTCACATCCGCTGGCGACTGAAGCGGCGATGGCCGTGCTCAAACAGGGCGGCAATGCCGTCGACGCAGCGATTGCGACGGTGGCCGTGCTGTGTGTGGTCGAGCATCCGATGACCGGCATCGGCGGCGACTGTTTCGCGATTGTGAAGAAGCCGGGCCAGAAGCCAATTGCGCTGAACGCGTCGGGCTTCGCCCCGAAGGCCGCGACCGCCAAGTGGTATGCGGATAAAGGCATTAAGGAAATTCCGCTGCAGAGCCCGCATGCCGTCACGGTGCCAGGTTCAATTGACGGCTGGTGCCGGTTGTTGGCTGATCACGGTACGAAGAAGCTGGCTGATCTGCTGGCCCCCGCCATCGACTATGCTGAAAACGGCTTCGTTGTGGCCCCTCGCGTCTCGGTGGATTGGGGCGGCAACGTCGCCAAGCTGAAGGCCAATGCCGGCGCGATGCAGCATCTGTTGAAGGATGGCAAACCGCCGCAAGTGGGCGACATCTGGCACTTCAAGGCGCTGGCGACCACTTTGAAAGCGATTGCGAAGGACGGCCGCGAAGGCTTCTACGCTGGCCCGGTCGCCGCGGACATGGTGGCTGAGCTACAGGCGCTGGGCGGACTGCACACGCTTGAGGACTTTGCCAATCAGCGCTGCTCGTATGTCGATACCATCGCGGTCAACTACAAGGGCGTCGATCTGCATGAGCTGCCGCCGAACAATCATGGCATCGTCGCTCAGATCATGATGAAGATGCTGGCGAAGATGGGTCCGCTGTCCGTCGATCCGGGTTCGCCGGAGCGCTACCATGTGCTGATGGAGGCGGCGCGTCTCGCTTATGCCGTCCGCGATACGTTCGTTGCCGACCCGTTGATGGCGAAGGTGCCGGTCGAGCACATGCTGTCCGACAAGATGATCGACACGCTGGTCGCCCGCATCGACCGCAAGAAGATGACGCCGGATCTCGGCCCGATTCCAAAGCCTGCGGGTTCAGATACCGTGTGCTTCTCGATTGTCGATGACAAGGGCATGGCGGTGTCGTTCATCAACTCGCTGTTTGCAGACTTCGGCACTGGCATTGTCACGAAGAAGACCGGCGTCGTGCTGCACAATCGCGGCCAGGGCTTCACCCTCGACCCGGCGCACCCGAACTGCATCGCTCCGGGCAAACGACCGATGCATACGCTCATTCCTGCAATCGCGATGCGCGGCGACAAGCTGATGGCCTCGTTCGGCGTGATGGGCGCGGCGTTCCAGCCGATGGGCCACGTCTACATCCTCAGCAACATGGTCGACTACGGGATGGACCCTCAGGAAGCGCTCGATCTGCCGCGCGTGTTCTTTGAAGGTGGCGAGATCCTGGTTGAGGCGGGGCTGCCGGGCGCGACGATGGAAGCACTCGCCCGGATGGGCCACAAGATCAGCCTCCGCAAGCTGCCGTGGGGCGGTGGCCAGATCATCGCTGTCGATCCGAACACCGGCGTGCTGATCGGCGCCTCCGATGCTCGCAAAGACGGCATGGCGATGGGCTACTAAGCTACTCAA
>JAYSVA010000010.1:0-11395 GCA_043718785.1 Hyphomicrobiaceae bacterium | reverse complement strand
CTGTGTTTGATCAGCGGGCGATGACGGCCCAGACGCGCCTATGGGATATTCAGGGACGCCGACGCACATGGTTCTGTGGCAGCTATTTTGGCTACGGTTTTCACGAGGACGGGCTGCAGTCCGGTCTTGCGGCTGCGGAAGATATCGGCGGAGTCAGACGGCCTTGGACGGTAGCGAACGAGTCGGGTCGGATCCACATCTCAACGTCTCGTGATCGGCGTCAGCACGACACTCAGATCGTGGAGGCGGCACAATGACGGCCTTCACGTCAGCGATCTATGCGGGCCAGGTTGTCCATAAGCGGCTGAAACCGCATCAGCATGCGTTCGCCTATCGCGTGTTCGCATTGGCGCTGGACGTCGATGAAATTAGCAACCTCGCCATGAGGCTGCGAATGTTCGGGCATAACAAACGCAATCTGATCAGTTTCTATGACAACGACTATGGTCGGGGCGATGGCCGCTCCGTCGCAACACACATCCGCTCACTCCTCGCCGACGTCGGACTTTCTGCTGCGGGTGAGCGGGTGGTTTTGCTGTGCTACCCGCGCTTGTTCGGGTTCGTGTTCAACCCGCTGAGCGTCTATTTCTGCTACAATAGCGCCGGACAAATCCAGGCTGTCGTCTACGAAGTTTCGAACACATTCCGCGAGCGGACGAGCTACGTGATCCCGGTGGCACTGACCGACAGCGAACGCGTGCATCAGGTCTGCGCCAAAGAAATGTACGTCTCGCCGTTTACGCCACGGGCCGCGCAGTACAGCTTTCATGTAACCCCGCCTGACGACCAGGTCGTGGTTGGGGTGGCACTACGTGATGGTAACGGACCACTGCTGAAGACGCACTTTCGCGGTGAGCGGCTGCCGCTAACAGATCGCGCCATTGCCTCCATGGTCGCGCGTCATCCTCTGATGACGGCCAAAGTGGTCGGTGGCATCCATTTCGAAGCGGCGCGCCTTTGGCTGAAGGGGGTGCCGCTGGTCAAGCGTCATATCTCCGGACGCCATACCATTGTCTCACTCGCCCAACCTAGCCCGTCGCCAGCGGCTCTCCCAGGAACCTTCAATGCCTGACAACAGCGCCGACGCCAGCAGGCTTTCTGTTCCACAGCAGCGCTCCGGGCCCTTGGGTCTGCGGCGACGCTTTGACGAGACGGTATTGCGGATTTGCCTGCGTCTCATCTCCCCGACGGCAACTGGCCGCCTGCACCTGACGCTGCCATCGGGTGCTGGCGCTCTGATCGTCGGTGCGACCACCGGTACCGACGCTCAGCTGACATTGCATAATTACGGCGTGTTCTGGAGATCAATTCGGCGCGGCTCGATTGGGTTTGCCGAGGCCATGATCGAGGGCGAAACTCACAGCAATAATCTGGTGGCGTTGTTCGCGTATTTTATCGAAAATAAAAAGACACTGCACCAAGTTGGACGCGGCAAGTTCCGGGTGCGCCGTCAAGACAAGGCGTACCATCAGGCACGCAACAACACGCGGGATGGAAGCCGCTCCAACATCGCGGCCCACTACGATCTGGGCAATGCATTCTACAGACTTTGGCTCGATGCCTCGATGACCTATTCGAGTGCACTCTATGCCACCCCCGAACTCTCCCTCGCAGCCGCCCAGCAGGCAAAGTGTGACAGCATCCTTGACGCCTTGGAACTGGCTCCGGGCCACAAGCTTTTGGAGATCGGCTGCGGCTGGGGCAACTTTGCCGTCCGCGCTGCGAGTCGCGGCGTTCATGTCACAGGCCTAACACTGTCGCACGAGCAGCTTGCCGAAGCGACAGCGCTGAGCCAACGCTCAGGCCATGCCGCCAACATCGAATTTCGGCTTGAGGATTACCGCGATACCACCGGTTCATATGACCGGATTGCATCCATCGAAATGATCGAGGCGGTCGGGGAGGAGAACTGGCCGCATTACTTCGCGACACTGCACGACCGTCTCGCGCCCGGCGGCGTCGCCGTGCTGCAGGGGATTACCATCGACGAGGCGATCTACGACACCTATCGGGCGAAGGCGGACTTCATCCAGCGCTACATCTTTCCGGGCGGCGCGCTGCCGACCCGCACATTGATGGAGCAGCACGCGACTGCCGCTGGCTTATCGTTCGAGCCGCTCCTAATGTTTGGCTCGTCTTACGCGCGGACCCTGGCCGAGTGGCGGCGCAACTTCCATGCGGCGTGGCCTGACATATCCAAGCTTGGATTCGACGAGAAATTCCGCCGGATGTGGGACTATTACCTCGCCTATTGCGAGGCCGGTTTTGAGCGCGGCACCTGTGATGTCGGACTCTATCGCCTGCGCAAGCCGAACACATCTGCGTTGACGCCTGAGCCGCAATCGTTCGACCAGCCGAAAGCTGGTCGCACATGACCCACGCTCAGCCCACACCGGGCCAACCCGCTGAGGCGGTGCCACGCTTCGAACTGCCGTCATTCTTCGCTGGACGTACCAAGGCGTGGGGCATTTTCGAAGACCGCTTCGGACGTCTGCGTCGCCGCTTCGATGTCGAGTTATACGGCAGCTGGCAGGGTGACGTGTTCAAGCTGGATGAACACTTCGTCTATGACGACGGTCGCGTCGAGCAGCGGATCTGGTTGATCAAACACGTCGCGCCGGGCCATTTCGAAGCGAGGTGCGATGACTGCATCGGCGTTGCTGCGGGCATGTACTCCGATGGCAAGGTTCACATGACCTATGCCTTCCGGCTGCGCCTTCCCTCCCGCGTTATCAGCGTCGATATCGACGACCGCCTCTACCGGGTTGACGCTTTCACAGCGATCAACCGATCAACGGTGCGCAAGTGGGGTATTCGGATCGGGGAAATTTCTTTGTTTTTTCAACACAAGCCGACACCAACCCTTGCCGAACGTCCAGACCAGCCGATCCGCGAGGCAGCGGAGTAATCGGTTCATTTTTCAAGACGTGCTATCTGGTCCCAGGTCAGATCAAACCGCGCCAGATATTTCTTCAACCGGTCAGCATCGTTACTGGTTGTTTTGGATTGCCGGGACACCGCGAACAGCTGACGCCCCGCATCGCTCAATGAGCGGCTGGTCCGCGCCACCCGCACAACTTCAGCCAACTGCACCCGATCAAACAAATCGACCTGAGCGAGCTGTTCTGGCCCGAGCAACGTCGCGAGATCATCCTCAACCGCCTTACCATGTCCCCAGCGCCGCAGCAGTCGCTCGATCTCGTCGGTCACGCCGTCCTCGTTGATCCGACCTGAAGCGGCCAGCGTTGCCATCCGCGTGATCGATGCGCCGAGGTCGCGAAAATTGGCAGCCCACGCCGCGTCGCGCGAGGTTGCGAACGCCAGATATTTCTCCCGTGCCTGCTTGTTGAACGTCACCGTATCGCCGCCGTTGGTGGCATAGCGGTTGAGTTCAAAGGCCAGGTTGGGCTCGATATCCTCGGCGCGTTCTTTGAGGCCGGGCAGCGCGAACGACCACAGGTTCAGCCGCGCCAGCAGATCCTCGCGGAAACGGCCGTCGTCAACGGCGCGGGAAAGATCGCGGTTGGTGCCGGCGATGAGCTGGAAATCACTAGCGACTTCCTTGTCGGAGCCGACGGGCAGGAACCGCTTCTCTTCGATGGCGCGCAAGCACATCGCTTGCTCGTCGACGCCGAGTTCACCGATTTCGTCGAGGAACAGCATGCCGCCGTTCGCGCCGCGCAACAGGCCCGCGCGGTCTGAAACAGCGCCGGTGAACGCGCCTTTGACGTGGCCGAACAGGGCGGACATCGCCGCATCGCCGCGCAAAGTCGCGCAGTTGACCTCAACGAACGGCCCTTTGATCTGATGCTTCGAATGCTTGAGCTCGTAGATCCGCCGCGCCAGCTGGGATTTGCCAGCGCCGGTTGGCCCGGTCAGGAGAATGGGTGCCTTTGAGCGAATTGCGACCTGCTCGATACGGTCAATCATCCGATTGAAGGCTGGATTGCGGGTTTCGATCCCCGACTTCAGGAACGAGGTGGCCTCTTGCTGTTCGGCCTGGAACCGCGTGGCGATGCGGTCATAGCGCGACAGATCCAGATCGATGATGCCGTGCGTGCCGGTGCCGCCGTCCTTCCAGCGCTTCGGCGGCGACAATTGCAGGATGCGCCCCGGGATCGTCCGCGCTTCCGTCAGCAGGAACCAGCAGATCTGCGCCACGTGCGTGCCGGTGGTGATGTGGACGAGATAGTCCTCGGCGTCGGGATCGAACGGGTAAGCCCGAACAAAATCGTGCAGTGCGCTGTAGACCTCCTCGAAATCCCAGGGATCCTTGAACTCAAGGATGTGGCGGCGGACTTCCGTCTCGGGGGAGACCTGGGCGATGTCCTTGGCGATCCGTTCAGCCAACGCCGCGTGAGTGCGGGCATGGATCATGTCGAAGCGGTTGATCAGCAGGTCGTCGTGCTGGCACAGCGCTACGGTCGGCCGCCAGCGTTGCCAGCGATCCGGATTTTTGCCCTGGTCGAGAGTCGAGCCGAGAAAGCCGATGGCGACGCGAGGTTTCATGATTTCATATCTTATCAATTTAGATAAAAAATGCTATCACAAGATATAATAATTTTCTATCACTTGTTGATACCAACGGCGGTGAAAACTTTTAAACACTGCAATTTCAACGCACTAAACGAATTTTTGATCTCTGATTTGTGTCTGGCACGCTGGCTGCATTGTAGCCTGCAACACCAGACGAAGGATTGCGATCATGGCCAACAAATCATTGTTCCAAACGTATGTCGGCAAGTTGCTCCCGAAGGCAACCGCCACCAACCACGAGGGCCGCCCGGCGTTTGCTTACGGCCCACGCCACAGTCTAGCGCAGCTGGCCGTTACCGGAACCCTGTCGCGGACGTTCTATGCTTCGGCGCAGAACCAGCTCGATGAGGTGGTGAAGTTGGCCGCTCAGGTTGAGCCGGAGTTTCTGGCGAAGACTGCGATCTACGCCCGCAACAAGGGTCACATGAAGGATATGCCGGCGTTGTTGCTGGCGGCTCTTTCAACCCGTGACCCGGTGTTGCTGGCCCGCGCCTTCCCGCGTGTGATCGACAACGGCCGCATGCTGCGCAACTTCGTGCAGATCATGCGGTCCGGGGCGGTCGGCCGGAAGTCGCTGGGGTCGCGCCCGAAGCTGCTAGTCGAAGCCTGGCTGAACCAGGCTTCCGATTCCCAGATCATCCGGGCATCGGTCGGTCAGGCCCCATCACTCGCTGACGTGATCCGCATGGTGCATCCGAAGCCAGCCTCGGCTGAGCGCAAGGCGCTGTATGCGTATCTGATCAGCAAGCCGTACGATGTGGCGATGCTGCCTGCTGCCTTGACCGCGTTTGAAGTGTTCAAGCGCGACGCGACAGCACCCGTGCCGGACGTGCCGTTCCAGATGCTGACTAGCCTGGAGCTGACACCCCAGCATTGGGCGGCTATCGCCAAGTCAGCGGGTTGGCAGATGCTGCGGCAGAACCTGAACACGTTCGACCGTCAGTGCGTGTTCGCCATCGAAGGCATGCCGGAGCTGATCGCCGCTCGCCTACGTGACCCTGCGGAGATTCGCAAGGCACGCGTGTTGCCTTACCAGCTGATGGCCGCTTACACGGCTGCCAGCCAGGACGTGCCGCAGGTTGTGCGGGACGCCCTGCAGGACGCCATGGAAATCGCGGTCGCCAATGTGCCGGTGATCGCTGGTCACGTGGTGGTGTGCCCTGACGTGTCCGGATCGATGGCGTCGCCAGCGACCGGCTTCCGCAAGGGCGCAACGTCGGCAATCCGCTGCATTGATGTGGCCGCCCTGGTGGCTGCGGCGATGCTGCGGGTAAACAAGCAGGCCATGGTGCTGCCGTTCGAGGACAAGGTTGTGCAGATGACCGTCAACCCGCGCGACAGCATCATGACCAACGCCCACTTGCTCGCCTCAATCGGCGGTGGCGGGACGAACTGCTCGGCTCCGCTGGCCAAGTTGAACGACGACAAGGCCAAGGTCGACCTTGTCGTGTTCGTCTCGGACAACCAGTCCTGGATGGACGCCAAGGGCGGCGGCCCCTCTTCAACTAGCATGACGACGGGTGTGATGGTCGAATGGCGCAAGCTGAAGGCCCGTTGCCCGAACGCCAAATTGGTCTGCATCGATATCCAGCCGTACGGGACCACACAGGCTCCGGACGCCGCCGATATCCTCAACGTCGGGGGATTCTCCGACGCCGTGTTCGAGACAATTGCCACGTTTGCCCGCGGTGAAACGGGGGCCGACCATTGGCTAGCCGAGATCAACGCGATCGAGGTTTAGCCGCCTCTCCCGACCTCTGACGTTCACGCGTTGGAGGGGGAGAGCCAAGACCAGCCGGGAGGAATGCTTCCGGGGACTACATCGCTTCAACCGAAAATGTCCCCAGATTTTGACTCGTCCTCCCAGCCACAACAAAGTCACAGGCGTTCGCGCCTGTGACACACGTGACGAATGCTAGACGGAACTACATCGTGTCGCGGGTTCGACCCCCGCTGGAACCGCAAGGGACCATAGCTCAGTTGGGAGAGCAGATTGCGCGCAAGCGCAGGTTTCATCACCTTTCGTCGTCACGACTATTTCAAGCACAAAGGGGGCGCTCTCCTGGCTAGGGCGCGGGAACCGGGAAAAGTTTGAAAAACCGGCGGATTAATATCCGGGTGCGGAAGCAAGTTAGTTGAGGGGTCTTTGCAGTTGCACCGAAACAGCCAGAGAGGGCCGAGTAGGGAAGCGCATTTCAAACCGAGACTAGGCCACGGGTAATGCCGTGGTTCCGTACCAATCGCGGGTTCGAACCCCGTCGCCTCCACCAATTTTCTGCTAAACAAAGACGAGAAATTCAATGTGTACTTGACCAAATCAAATCCTGGCGAATGCCTGTGGGATTACATCTTCCACCAAAGGGCGCTGTGTCTGGAAAACACACGCGACTCTCGCGTTTCGCGAGCCCACTCTCACAACACCTTGTCGCCAGGACTCTATTCACGTGACGAATGCAAACGGAACTACATGGGTCCGGTGGTCGTGGGTGAAAATCCTGCCAGTCCTGTTCGCAGGCTGTAGCTCAACGTCAGAGCGCCGGAAAAACGTTTCGTCCCTTTTGTCGTCACGACTTCGACTGTTTTGGGCTGCCATAAAGGTGGAGCACATCAAATGTTTGCCGAAACAACAGCCTGGCGAATGCCGACGGGACTACATGGTACGGGCGCAAGCCCCAGGAGATTCAAACTCTCCGCCCACATCTAACGTGGGATATGTCTCGTCAGTCCTTGTCGCCAGGACTGCTTTTTCGCCCTCTCCCCGTCCACTTACGGGGAGAGGGCAGAGGCTGAATTGGCGTCAAGCCAATTCAAGCCGAGGGTGAGGGGCGGCGGCAGGCACGGAGCTTGTGGCCGCCCCTCACCCTCGGTCTGCTGAGCTTACTCTCAGCAGACCTCTGCCCTCTCCCCGTGCAAGTGCAGTGCACAGGGAGAGGGCAAGTGCAAAAATCGTGACGAATGCCGGTGGAACTACATCACTTCAACTGACCAGGTCGGGGGTTCGAGTCCCTCCGGGACCACCATAAGGTCCCGTAGCTCAGCGGATAGAGCAGGATGTTTCACCAACCACTTGTCGTCACGACCTTACTTTGTTTACCGACGACCAATCATGAAGGATGGCCCCGATGGCCCGCAAACAAGAACGCAAAGAAAAAAAAGCCGCAGAACACGCGCTCCATAACCAAGGGCCGCGCAGCTACGACTTCCTCGCCCAACACAGCGAAGCTGCGCGCAAGGCCGAAGGCCATGTCGTACCGGTGAAGATGTGGACGCGTGGCGTGCCCGTCGACGAGGCGTCGCAGGGTCAGTTGCTCAACACCGCGCGGATGCCATTCATCTACAAGTGGCTGGCCGTTATGCCTGACGTGCACTACGGCAAAGGTTCAACCATCGGTTCAGTCATCCCGACGCTCGGTGCGATCATCCCTGCTGCTGTCGGCGTCGACATCGGCTGCGGGATGATGGCGGTGCGCACGTCGCTCAACGCCCGCGATCTGCCGGACAACTTGTTCGGCGTCCGCTCGGCGTTGGAAAAGGCGGTACCGCACGGTCGAACGGTATCACACGGCCGGCGTGATAAGGGTTCGTGGGGCGACGTTCCCGACACGGCGGGCGAAGCGTGGAAGGGCTTGGAGGCGGGCTTCAAAACCATCGCCGACAAGTATCCGCGCTTGGCCAAAGCCAACACCGCCGTACACCTCGGAACGCTCGGAACCGGCAACCACTTTCTGGAGGTGTGTCTGGATCAGGCGGACCGGGTCTGGCTGATGCTGCATTCGGGATCGCGTGGGGTGGGTAACGCCATCGGCACGCACTTCATCGAGCTGGCGAAGGCCGACATGAAACGCTGGTTCATCAACCTGCCGGATCAGGACCTCGCCTACTTCCCTGAAGGCAGCGAGCATTTCGACGACTATGTGCATGCTGTTGAATGGGCACAGTCGTTCGCGATGATGAACCGCCAGGTCATGATGGAGCACGCCATTGCGGCGTTCCGCACCGCCGTGCTGAAGAAGTTCGAGGCGAAGCTGGAGGCGGTCAATTGCCACCACAACTACGTCGCGCGCGAGCAGCACTTCGGCGAAAACCTGCTGATCACCCGCAAGGGTGCGGTGCGGGCGGCGGAGGGCGTGATGGGCATCATCCCCGGTTCGATGGGGGCGAAATCCTTCATCGTGCGCGGCAAAGGCAACGTCGAGTCGTTCTGTTCGTGCTCGCACGGGGCAGGCCGGGTGATGTCACGCACCGAAGCCAAACGCCGCTTCACGCTGGCGGATCATGCGCGCGACACCGCACAGGTCGAGTGCCGCAAGGACGCCGACGTGATCGACGAAACGCCCAAAGCCTACAAGGACATCGACGCCGTCATGGCCGCCCAGATCGACCTCGTCGACATCGTCCACACCCTCCGGCAGGTCGTTTGCGTGAAGGGTTGATGGTCCTGTTCGCCCTCTCCCCGCCCGTTTGCGGGGAGAGGGCAAGTGAAGCATTCCCACTTCCCGTTGCCCCGGAATTTGTGCGCCACAAGCGCGCGAATTCCGGGGTCTTCACCTCATCGAATGGGGCACTATCTCGCCTCAACTCGGCAGGTGAAGGTCCCGGATAGCGATGCGCAGTTGGCGCATCGTCTTCCGGGAAACCAGAACTGTGTTTCATGAAATCAATTCGAGAAAGCCACCACCATGATCACCATCGACGGATCCCAGGGCGAGGGCGGGGGCCAGATCCTGCGCACCGCCCTCACGCTCAGCATGATCACGGGGATGGCGTTCCGGATCGAGAAGATCCGGGCCGGGCGGCGCAAGCCGGGGCTGCTGCGCCAGCACCTGACGTGTGTGACGGCGGCGACCGCCATTTCGAACGCCACCACCACCGGTGCCGAACTCGGCTCAACGGCGCTGACGTTCACGCCCGGCCCAATCACGGGCGGCACGTACGAGTTCGCCATCGGCTCGGCCGGGGCGACAACGCTGGTGTTCCAGACGGTGCTGCCAGCTCTACTGCGGGCGACAGAGCCATCGCGCGTGACATTATCCGGCGGCACGCATAACCCGTCTGCGCCGAGCTACGACTATCTTGCAAAGGCGTTTCTGCCATTGGTCGCCAAGATGGGCGCACTGGTCGAAACCAAGTTGCATAAGCCAGGATTCTATCCGGCCGGCGGCGGCAAATGGCATGCGGTGATCCAGCCTTGCGCCCGCTTACAACCGCTTGAACTTGAGGACGCTGGCGATCTCATCACCCGGCGGATCATTGCCGATGTGTCCAACCTGCCATTCGATGTGGCGGAGCGCGAATGTGCGCACGCGGCCCACCTACTCGGCTGGCCAGCCGACACCGCGCAAGCCCGCACCGTCCGCGCCGATGGCAACGGCAACGTGCTGACGATTGAACTCGGGTACGCCAACGTGACGGAACTGTTCGTCGGGTTTGGCGAACGCAACGTCTCAGCCGAGCAAGTCGCGACGCAAACGGTCAAAGCTGTGCGTGACTACCAGATGGCGCATGCGCCAGTCGGGCCGCACCTGTGCGACCAGCTGTTGCTGCCATTGGCCTTGGCGGGCGGTGGCTCGTTCGTCACGGTCGCACCGACGGAGCACACCCGCACCAACATCGCGGTGATCGGGCAGTTCCTCAAGCTCGGGTTCAGCTTGACGGACCTGACTGGCGGACGCTGGCGCATTGCGATGGCAGGTTAAACTGGCCAGGCACCCGCATCAGCATCGCCCTGCACTGTAACGCCTCGTCTGGAGCGCGGTTGATTTGCTGCACCATCGACTGTCTAAAGGCGCTCCGGAATTAATTCTGTACGAGGTCGAGAGCCCATGGGTTACAATTGCCGCTTGTCTCAGCACGGCTTTCCAACAAATTGAGACGGGCATGACCGATACCGTTTTCCTGCCAATTGCTGACCTCTCGCGCGCCATTGACGAGGGCGCAATCGATCCAGTTGCGCTGACGACGGCGTACATGGATCGCATCAGCGCTGTCGGCCGGGGGCTGAACTGCTACGTCACGTTGTGCCGAGACATGGCGCTGGCCGATGCCGCCGCCGCCAAGCAGCGCGCTATCACTGGCCGACGGCTAGGACCGCTTGACGGTATTCCACTCGGCATCAAGGACAACATCGATGTCGCTGGCTTCCCAACCAGCAATGGCTTTGGTGGCCCCTTCCCCGTCGCCACGATTGATGCCGAGGTGGTCCGCCGTTTGCGCGCGGCCGGGGCTGTCATTCTCGGCAAGCTGAACATGCACGAGGGGGCACTTGGTGGCGTCACCAACAACCCCCATTTCGGGCCAACCACGAACCCGTGGCGCGACGGCTTTACACCCGGCGGATCGAGTGGCGGATCCGGAGCGGCGGTCGCTGCTGGCTTGTGCGCCGCTGCACTCGGCACCGACACGGGCGGCTCGGTGCGCATCCCCGCATCTTACTGTGGCGTCGTCGGACTGAAACCTAGCTTCGGCTTGATCAGCACGCGCGGCGTCGTGCCGCTCAGCCTGAAGCTGGATCACGTCGGTGTGCTGACCCGAACAGTTGAGGATGCGGGCCTGCTGCTGACGGCCATCGCGGGCTTTGATCCGCAGTGCAGCGAGTCGCGCCGCGCCCCGCCAGCCGGGCAAGCTGTTTTGGCCGCAGCCGATTTGCAAGGCCTGCGCCTTGGCGTGATGACGAATTTCGCAGCGGAGGCCCCGACGGCAGATATCGCCCGCTGCTTCGGACACGCCCTATCGCAACTTCTGCAATTAGGCGCAGTGGTGCAGGAGTTTGACTTGCCCGGCTACGATCCGGCACGGGCACGCCGCGCTGTCTTCACGCTCGTGCAGATTGGTGCAGCGCTGGCCCACGGTGACGCTTGGG
>JAYSVA010000090.1:0-10106 GCA_043718785.1 Hyphomicrobiaceae bacterium | reverse complement strand
GGTCGAAGAAGCGGTCACCGAGGTCCATGCCGTTGGCGACGGGACCGATCAGCAGCAAGCCGACATGCGGCGTCAGACGGCGCGCGCCACGCACCAGTTCGCGATAGTCGCGGGCAAAATCCGTCAGGCGTTGCGCGCGCGATTCGGAGAACTGGAACTTCGTATCGTTGACACCAATGGCAATCAGCAGCGCCGCTGGCTGACTGGCCACTAAGGTCGGCAGGATGAGGCTGAGCGCATCACCAACTCGCGCGCCGCCGATTCCAGCGTTGACCGGCAACTGAGCAGCGACCGGCTCGAGTGGCGCTTCTTGTGTGATGCTATCGCCGATGATGACGACATAGCCAGCGCGGCGACTGCGCACTTGCAAGTGCACATAGTCGGTGAATTCAGCGATCATCCGAAGGCTTCTCCGTTCGCAACGAGCCTAGCTACACGTTTTAACGCGCGGCCAAGCCTCATTGACTGCTTTGATCCAGACAGCATAGCCCGCATCCGTTGGATGGACACCGTCGCGCGTCAACTCGGCTGGCGTGAAGCCATCAGCTCCGGCCATGGCGGCAAGCGTAAATGTCGGCAGGCCCGATTGCGCCGCTAGCTCAATGATGATGCCATTGAACTGCTCGATCAGGGTCGTATCAAAGAAGGTCGCGCCCAACGCGCCTTCGCGGGCGACCGGCGGAATCAACACGATCCCGACATGCGGCGTCAGCGCCCGCGCCCGAACAATCAGCGTCCGGTAACTGGTGCGGAATTCAGTCAGCCGCTGCTCCCTGGACATTGGTATACGCCGCCACGTGTCGTTGACGCCAGCCGCCAACAACACAGCCGACGGTGGCGTCGCGGCCAATCTCGGCACAACATGGGCAACCAATTCCGCCACGCGCGCGCCATCGAACGCCGCCTTGACGACGGGCTTGCCGCAGACCGATGGCAACGGCGCGGCGGCAGTAATGCTGTCCCCGACAATCGCTGAATATTGCGGTCCGCCAAGGCGCTGCGCTGCCTCAAGACCATCAACAAAACTCGCGATCTGAGGCGGGACAGCATTGCGCCGATTCCACCCATAAGTTGCGAGGGCGACGATCAGCACGCTTAGCACGCAGCGCAACACGACGGTGTTTTTCGACAGGGGCGACGCCTGTTCAGCCATGTCGACAACCATTCCAGGACTGATGTGTTTCATCGCTCAGGGCACCTGATATTGCGCTAGGCCCACACGCCTATCACGTGTGGGTTATTACTTTCTTTGCGCCGGTTTCGGTCTGGGCCTCTATCCCTGCGGCGAAGCGCAACAGGACATAAGCATCTCTTTATATCCTGTTGCGCCTCATTCTGGCCAGGTCTATAGACCAGCCAAGCCGAGACCCGACTGCACCTGCTGCTCCCGTAAAGGACACTGCGTTATGACCAAGTTTACCGATTACATCGTCAAAGACATCGCCCTCGCCGAGTGGGGCCGCAAAGAAATCGCCATCGCCGAGATCGAAATGCCCGGCCTGATGTCGACCCGCAAAGAATACGGCCCGTCGCAGCCACTGAAAGGCGCGCGCATTGCAGGCTCGTTGCACATGACCATCCAGACCGCCGTGCTAATCGAGACGCTGAAAGCGCTCGGCGCCGACGTCCGCTGGGTCTCGTGCAACATCTATTCGACACAGGATCACGCAGCGGCAGCCGTTGCTGCAGGCGGCACGCCGGTTTTCGCCTGGAAGGGTGAGAGCCTGAAGGATTACTGGGATTACACTGCCCGCATGTTCGAGTGGCATGGCGGCGGCACCCCGAACATGATCCTGGACGACGGCGGCGATGCCACCATGTTCGTGCATCTCGGCCTGCGCGCTGAGAATGGCGACGCCGCCTTCCTTGAGAAGCCAGCCAGCGAAGAAGAAGAGTACTTCTTTGCCACCCTGAAAAAGACCCTCAAAGAGAAGCCAAAAGGCTACTTCGCGACGCTCGCCGCCAACATCAAAGGCGTTTCGGAAGAAACCACCACGGGCGTGCATCGCCTGTATGAAATGCAGAAGGCTGGCAAACTGCTGTTCCCTGCCATCAACGTCAACGACAGCGTCACCAAGTCAAAGTTCGACAACCTCTATGGTTGCCGTGAATCGCTCGTCGATGCGATCCGCCGCGGCACCGACGTGATGATGTCGGGCAAAGTCGCGATGGTTGCAGGCTTCGGCGACGTCGGCAAAGGCTCGGCTGCCTCGCTGCGCCAGGCCGGTTGCCGCGTGATGGTGTCGGAAGTCGATCCGATCTGCGCGCTGCAGGCCGCCATGGAAGGCTATGAAGTGACGACGATGGAAGACGCCGTCTCCCGCGCCGACATCTTCGTCACTGCGACCGGCAACGTCGACATCCTCACCGTCGACCACATGCGCGGCATGAAGGACCGGGCCATCGTCTGCAACATCGGCCACTTCGACAACGAAATCCAGGTTGCTGGCCTCAAGAACTTCAAGTGGCACAACGTCAAGCCACAGGTCGATGAAGTTGAATTCGCAGACGGCAAACGCATCTTGCTGCTGTCGGAAGGCCGCCTCGTCAACCTCGGCAACGCCACGGGCCACCCATCATTCGTGATGTCCGCCTCGTTCACCAACCAGACGCTGGCGCAGATCGAACTGTGGACCAAGCCTGGCCACTACAAGAAAGAAGTCTACACGTTGCCGAAGCATCTCGACGAGAAAGTCGCGATGCTGCACCTTGAGAAAATCGGCGTGAAGCTGACCAAGCTGTCGACCAAACAGGCCGACTACATCGGCGTCAAGCAGGCCGGTCCGTTCAAGCCAGACACCTACCGTTATTGATCGACAGGCTCAGTTTGTCGTCAAATGTATAAACACCTGCAACGCCCGCGAATAAGACCTTCGCGGGCGTTGCTCTTTCCGGCGACTAATGTGCAACAGTTGGCGTTGCCGCGGCGTGACTGCACTGGTCAGAATCCGCGAAGCACCCCATAAGGTAACGACTCGTTAGTAATTTGTTTGTCGACTCAGCTGCACCCGTAGTTCGCGTTCCGGGTGCTGAACCAAGGCCCATGCAGGGCCACAGAACACGGAACGCGATGATCTCGACGACAGAACGAGCAACCGGCGAAAGCACACGGCGTGATCTGATCATGCTGTTGCTGGCAAGTATCGCCTGCGCGGTCGTGCTGACGCTCGGGCTGACCGATACCAATCTCGCCACCACGACGACAACTGTTCCACGTGCCCGCCAGCTGCTGTTTATCGCCCTGATTGCCGGTGCTGTGGCCATGGCCGTCTCCTGGGTTTGGCACCTCACCCATACGACGCGTGAGGCCATTAGAGCCTCCGAAGAGCAATCGGCGATTTTGCGCCGCAACCTGCTGACCACAGAAGCGATTATCAAGGCCGAGCCACAAGTGTTGGTGTTCTGGGAGCACGGGCAGGGGCTGACGGTCGTCACGCATACGCTCACCACTGTGCCGGGCCTGCCTGAACAGCAGCCTGAGCTGCTGCGCTTCGGCACTTGGCTGGAGCCGAAGTCGGCCGAGGATCTGAAGCAAGCACTCGATCTACTGTTTGCTGAGGGACGTCCGCTCAACCTGCTCGTTAAAACCACCGCTGGCGGTCACCTTGAAGCCGATGGCCGGGCTGCGGGCGCACGCGCCGTGCTGCGCTTGCGCGATGTCGCCAGTTACAAACGCGATCTCGTCAAGGTACTGGAGCAGCATCAACAGCTGGCCCGGGATATCCGCTCGAGCAGAGCGCTACTGAACGCCTTGCCTATGCCGGTGTGGCTGCGCGGTGCCGATGGCCGGATCGAATGGATCAACGCCGCCTACGTCAAAGCTGTCGAAGCCACCGACGAAGCGCAGGTCCGCGACCGCCAGATCGAGCTGCTGGAAAAGCGCCAGCGTGCCTCCATCGACCGGGCCTTGGCGAGCGACCGCAAAGCGGTGAAGCGCATGCCGCTGATCGTCAGTGGCGAACGCAAGCCGCACGAAGTGATTGTGGTGCCGCTCGAAGATTGCGTTGTCGGCGCCGCTATCGACGTCACGGCATTAGAATCAGCCCAGGGCGCGCTGGACCGCCAGATCGCCGCTTCGGATCGCACGTTAGACCGTGTGCAGACCGGCGTCGCCATCTTCAACCGTGACCAGAAGCTAACGTTCTTCAACGAAGCTTACCAGCGGCTTTGGCAGCTCGATGCCGCTTGGCTTGAAACCCAACCAGCCGCCGATGAGATCCTTGATCGGTTGCGTTCGGCATCGCGGCTACCAGCTGTCATCGATTACCGCTCCTGGCGCAACAAGCTGCTGGCCGTCGCCAAATCCGGCAAGGAATTCGAGGACTGGTGGCATCTGGCCGATGGCCGCATGATCCACGTGGTGATCGAGCAAAGCGCTGATGGCGGCGTCACCTACCTGTTCGATGACGCAACGGAGCGCTTCGCCTTGGAGCAGCGTTTCAATGCGATGATCGGCGTACAGCGCGAAACGCTGGACAGCTTGAAAGAGGGCGTTGCGGTGTTCGGTACCGACGGTCGCCTGAAGCTGTTTAATACCGCGTTGATTGGCATCTGGCAGCTATCGCGGCCCACACTCGACGATGCCCCGCATATCGACCAAATCATCACGGCCGCTCGGGCTCTGCACGATGACAGCCGCACCTGGATCCGGATCAGCCGCTCCGTAACTGCGCTGCCCGAAGAGCGTGACGTACTGGAAGGCCAGATGCTGCGGGCTGACAGCAGTGTCATTGACTACACCGTGACGCCGCTGCCGGATGGCGCGACGCTGGTCACCTTTGTCGATGTGACCGACGCCAAACGCTATGAGCGGGCCCTGGTGGAGCGCAACGATGCGTTGGTCGCGTCGGACCGCCTGAAAACCCAGTTCATCAGCCATGTGTCGTATCAATTGCGGACGCCGCTGACGAACATCATGGGGTTCTCCGAGATGCTCGGCAGCACTATGACGGGACCGTTGAACGGCAAGCAAAAGGAATACCTCGGCGATATCAACGGCTCGTCGCGGACACTGCTGCTGATCATCGACGATATCCTTGATCTGGCCTCCATTGATGCGGGCGGACTTGAGCTCAAACTGGCACCCGCGAAGGCACGCGAGATCATCGACGCTGCGATCATCGGCATTCACGAACGGGCGGGGCGCGCGCGCTTGACCCTGGATATTGCCATCGCTGATGACGTGGATGATGATCATACATTCGAGGCTGACGAAGATCGCGTCCGCCAAGTGCTGTATCATTTGTTGTCAAATGCCGTCGGCTTCTCGAAAATGGGCGATACCATCAAGATTTCGAGCTGGCGCGATGCGCATGCTGTGATGTTCTCGGTGGAGGATCAGGGTTCTGGCATTCCGCTCGACCAACAAGCGCGGATATTCGAGCGATTTGAAAGCCAAGCACGCGGCTCCAAGCATCGTGGCACAGGTCTCGGTCTGTCCATTGTCAAGAGCTTGGTGGAATTGCACGGCGGCAGCATTGACCTCTCATCCGAGCCGGGGCGCGGCACCACGGTGACAGTGACATTTCCGTCAGCCAGCGGCCACCAAGCCCAACGTCCGCTGGGTCGCATGACCAACGGGTCCCGTGACGTCGCCGGACTGTTGTCCGCCAAGGCCGTCTAAGCGTGGTGGCCTAACTCCGAACAAGTCTGTGGGCTAGAACCGTCTGCGGCTTGACGCGGCTGAAGAACACATGGACCAGAAAACGGGGACCAAAGTGACTGAGACCAAGCGACATGGGTAGAAGTGTTAACGGCACTTGACGTTGGCCGCGGGGCAAGGTTGGCTCCACAACCATGATGAGCAACTCGATGCCAAATCTCCAAGTTCCTTTGCCGGTGGCTGTGCCGAAGGCAGCGCCGCAAGTACCGACGTGGTCGGCATCACTCGCCGACGTTGACGAGCCGAGCTTGGTTGCCTTGGCCGAGCGCATCGCACTAGCTTTGCGCGTTGGCGATGTCGTCGCCCTGACAGGCGATCTGGGCGCTGGCAAAACCGCGTTCGCACGAGCACTGATCCGGATTCTACTTGCCGATGCGGCAGCCGAAGTACCGAGCCCGACATTTGCACTGGCGCAGGGCTATAACTGCCTGCGGTTTCCGATTGCGCATTTTGACTTCTATCGGTTGGCGAGCCCTGACGACATCGAGGAAATCGGGTTTGCCGATGCCGTTTTGCATGGCGTCGCCATCGTCGAGTGGCCGTCGAAAGCCGCAGCTGCGTTGCCACCGAACCGGCTCGACTTGAAGTTTGCCGAAACAGCTGATCCGAACACCCGCAACGTCGACATTATCGCGACTGGCCCGCTCGCCACGCGGCTGGACCGCATCGGCGAAATGGATGCCTTCATCGGCGATGCCGGCTGGGGCGACGCCAGTATTGCCTATTTGCAGGGCGACGCATCGAGCCGCGCCTATACCCGCCTGAGCTTAGGTTCCGGGCGCGCCGTGCTGATGGACGCACCGCGCCAGCCCGACGGCCCGGCCGTGCGCGATGGCAAGCCGTACAGTCGCATCGCCCATCTCGCCGAGGATGTGCGGCCGTTCGTGGCAGTTGATCACACGTTGCGGCAAGCTGGGTTGTCAGCGCCAGAAATCCTGGCGGCTGATCTCGACCGGGGCTTTCTGCTGCTGGAAGACTTCGGCGATCGAGTGTTTGGCCGCGAGATCGGCAACGACCTGCATCAGGCCCAACTATGGACGGCGGCGCTTGATGCGCTCGTTGCCCTGCGGCGGGCCAACCCGTCCTTCACGATGCCGGTCAGTGTCGAACCCGTCGGCGGCGGCCCGCTCAGCAGCAGCGGGACACACACGTTGCCACGGCTCGACCGCAACATTCTCGAGATCGAAATTGACATGCTGCCGGACTGGTACTGGCCGGAAGTTAAGGGCAGCGCCATGCCAGCGCCCCTGCGCGCCGAGTATCGCGGCCTCTGGCGACCCGTGATTGACCAGCTACTAACCGAGCAGCCGGGCTGGATTCTGCGCGACGTACACTCGCCCAACCTGCTTTGGATGCCGGAATGGAAAGGTATCGCCCGTGTCGGCTTCATCGACTTCCAGGATGCCCTGGCAGGGCCCTGGTCACACGATGTGATGTCGCTGCTGCAGGATGCCCGGGTCGATGTGCCGGTGAAGCTGGAGACGCGGCTGCTGAGCCGCTACTGCTCGACGGTTTCGATGTTCGATGCGGGCTTCAACGAGGCGACGTTCCGCAGCAGTTATGCCGCCTACGGTGCGTTGCGGGCGACGCGGCTGGTGGGTCTGTTCGTGCGGCTATTGCGGCGCGACGGCAAGGCCAACTACCTCCAGCATATGGCGCGGAACTGGGGATATCTTGAGCGCAATCTGGCGCACCCGAAGCTACGCCCGCTTGCCGAGTGGTATGACACCCACTTCAGCGCCGAGTTGCGCCAGCAGCCGATTGACCCGCGCCCACGCCGCGCCGCCTGAGTTCAGCTGTTCCCCGTCGTTCGTTAGTTTGTAGATGTTGAGGTTCGTTCATGTCCGCATCAGTTCCACCAGCGCCATCGGGCGATCAGCCGACGTGGCGTCCGAAGTCAGCGATTGTGCTGGCAGCTGGCCTCGGCACGCGGATGCGGCCGCTGACCGACAAGCTGCCAAAGCCGCTGGTGCCGCTGAACGGTCGCGCCCTGCTCGACCGGGTGCTTGATCGGCTGGCTGAGCACGGCGTCGAAAAGGCCGTCGTCAACGTCCACTATCAGGCTGAGCTGATCATCAGCCACCTCGAAACCCGCCAGAACCCGCGTATCGTCTTCTCGGACGAGCGCGGCCAGTTGCTGGAAACGGGCGGCGGCGTGGTCAAAGCCCTACCCAAGCTCGGCACCGAACCGTTCCTGATCCACAATTCCGACAGCGTCTATATCGAGGGCGTCGGCTCGAACCTCGACCGGCTCGCCCGCGCCTGGGATCCGGAGCGCATGGACACGCTGCTACTGCTGGCGCTCGGTTCCACCAGCCTCGGCTATAGCGGCCGCGGCGATTTCAACATGGACCCGAACGGCCACCTGACCCGCCGCGTCGAGGGCAACATCGCGCCATTCGTGTTCACCGGCGTGTCGATTGCCCACCCCCGCCTGTTCAAGGACGCCCCGGAGGGTGCGTTCTCGATCAACAAATTGTGGACGCGCGCCATCGAGCAGAAGCGCATCTTCGGCGTCCGCATGGACGGCGTGTGGATGCACGTCGGCGACCCCGCCGCCGTCACCGCCGCCGAACATCGCATGGACATGCCGGATGTCCGGTGATCTCCCAATGACAAGTGGCAAGCTTGCAGCCGTCTACAACGTGCCCGCTGGTCGGCCGTTTCTGGACTGCTTGGCGCGGGCGATTTTGGCCGGTGATCTGCCGCGTCCGGGCGGGCCTGCGCCCGACATGCTCGACCTGCCGAACTGGACCATCCTGCTGCCGACCCGCCGTGCGGCGCGCGCCTTCCAGGATGCGTTTCTGCGTGCCTCCAGCGGCCGTGCCATGCTGATGCCGCGTGTTCGCCCCATTGCCGAAGCGCAGGAGGATCTGTCGTTGCTGTCCGGCCTCGCCAGCCTCGACACACTGGGTGCAGGCCACGCCGACGGTGCTGACGCCAGCGACGTGCCGATGGCGATCTCCGAGATTGAGCGCCGCCTCGTGCTGACCCGGCTGGTGATGCAGTGGTCAGCCGTGATGCGCAAGGGTGCTGAACAACTGGCCGCTGAACAGCCAGACGCCGATCTGGCCCCCGTTGCCTCCGCAGGTGCCGGTACGCCGGCGCAGGCCGCCGCGTTGGCCAAGGAACTCGCCAGCTTGATGGACGCGGTGGAGACCGAGAACGTCAGCCTCGATCTGCTGAAGGGCCTGGTGCCAGAGACGTTCTCGGAGCACTGGCAAAAAACACTGCAGTTCCTCGAAATCGTGCTGGCGTGGTGGCCGGAGCATCTGAAAGACCGCGCGCTGATCTCCGGCGCTGACCGGCGCAACCGGCTGATCATGGGCGAAGCCCGTCGCTTGAGCCTGCATCCGCCCAGCGGCCCTGTGATCGTCGCTGGCGTTACCGGTAGTATCCCCGCAACCGCCGAACTGATGCGGGTTGTAGCGACCCTCGACCAGGGCGCGATTGTGCTGCCGGGGCTCGATCCAGGCAGCGCCACGGGCCTCGACGAAGCCAGCTGGCAGGTGATCGACGGGACACACTCCGAGCACCCGCAGTTCGGTCTGCGCAAGCTGCTCGGCCTGATCGGTCTCAGCCGCGACGACGTCAAAATTCTGCCTGGGGCCGAGCCGAACGCCGTCAGCCGACTGCGTGAAAAATTGGTGAGCGAGGCGCTACGCCCGGCCGCCACGACCGATCTTTGGCACACCTTCACCAGTGCCGCCGATCCCGCCGCCGTGCGTGCGGCGTTGGCTGGCGTCTCCAGCCTGCAGGCCGCAACTGCGCAGGATGAAGCTGAGATGGTGGCGCTGATCCTACGCCATGTCGTCGAGACGCCGGGCAAAACCGCCGCCCTCGTTTCGCCCGACCGCTTGCTCGCCCGCCGCGTTGCCACCCGGCTCGAAGCGTGGGGCATCCGCGTTGACGACAGCGCCGGGCGTCCGTTCGCCAAGACCGTACCAGGTGCGTATCTCGACCTCGTCATCGAGTGCGCCGCCCAGGATTTCGCGCCGAGCGCACTGGTGCCGCTGCTCAAGCATCCGCTAACCCGGATGGGCCTGCCCGCGTTCGAAATCCGCCGCGCCGCTCGCTCGCTGGAAATTGCCGCGTTCCGCACCGTTTACCTCGGGCGCGGCCTGATCGGCGTCGACAAGGCACTGGAACGCGCCAACGACGAGATCGACCAGAAGCGCCGTCGTGGCCGCGCGGTCAACGGCCTGGGTGCTGAGAACTGGGGCCTCGCCCGCGATCTCGTGGAGCGGCTCGAGTCCGCATTCCTGCCGCTGATCGTGCTGTTCACCAGCTATGACGAGCATACCCTCGAGGCCCTCGCCCGCGCCCACGTCGCCACCGCTGAGGCGCTGTGCCAGTTGCCCGCCGTCGATGTCGGCCCGGCTGCGCCAAGCCTGTTTGATGCCGATCCATCGAGCCCGCTGTGGGCGCGTGAGGCCGGGCAGTC
>JAYSVA010000089.1:0-2019 GCA_043718785.1 Hyphomicrobiaceae bacterium | reverse complement strand
GCATGTACGATGCGGACGTCTATGCCACAAAGCTATATGGGCCGATGTTCGTCACGGTCCAGGCTGGCGGCTCGATCTTGGATGCCGATGCCATCAAGCGCTCGGTCGGCTTAGGGCCAATTGTCGCCACCGCTCAGACGGCAAAAGGCCACCAAGCTGGTGCCAACGTCGAAACCGGTGTGATCCTGAAGGCCGGCGGGATCAACCTGATCCCATCCGCCCGCCTCGGCTATGTTTACTCGAAACTTGGCGCCTACGAGGAGACCGGCCTGCTAGCGATGTCGTTTGGTGATCGCTCAACTAGTTCCGCCATTGGTGCGGCCCGTTTGCGTGCCGTGTCTGATGTCGCCTTCGGATCGTTCGGTGGCAACGCCTTCGCCGAAGTCGGTTACGAGAAGTTCTTCTCGTCCTCAACCGATGCTGTCAACGCCCGCTTCGTCGACAACACCGCCCTGCCATTTTCGGCTGCCGTGCCAAGCCTCGCCTCGCGCGGCTTGAACTTAAAAGTCGGTGTCGATGGCAAAATCGACGCCACCCATAGCCTGTCGCTGCAGTACGGTGTCGCCCTTGAAGACGGCAATGGCCAGATCCACACCGGACAAGCCCGCCTGAAAGTACCGTTCTAAGCCGAGGGTCTCAAGCTCAAGGCAGGCGCGCTGAAATTCGGCACTAGCAACGCCTTCACGCTTCTTTCATAACTGACTTGATCCAGCCTTTTTGTTGCTAAATCGCAACAGTCGGCGCTCGCACGCGACCTGTACGGCCGTTTCGTGGGTTATGCACCTCCCCCGAAAGGAGGCTTGCTCTCAGGCCCGATGTGACGCAAAACACCCGCGAAGTTCGAAAAAGGGTCGGTCCATGGCTATCCTCGTCAACAAGAATACCAAAGTTCTTTGTCAGGGCATCACTGGCAGCCAGGGCGCGTTCCACTCGAAAATGGCGAAGGCCTACGGCACGCAGGTCGTCGGCGGCGTCACGCCTGGCAAAGGCGGCAGCAAGCACCCGGACGCCGAATTGATCAACGTGCCGATCTTTGACAGCGTGTTGGAAGCCAAACAGAAAACCGGTGCCACGGCTACCTCGATCTACGTGCCGCCGCCGTTCGCAGCTGACGCCATCCTCGAAGCCATCGACGCTGAAATTCCCCTGATCGTCTGCATCACCGAGGGCATTCCCGTGCTCGACATGGTCAAGGTCAAGCGCGCGCTGTCGGGCTCGTCATCGCTGCTGCTCGGGCCGAACTGCCCCGGCGTGTTGACGCCAAACCAGTGCAAAATTGGCATTATGCCGGGCAACATCTTCAAAGCCGGTAACGTCGGCATCGTCTCGCGCTCGGGCACGCTGACGTATGAAGCCGTCAAACAGACGTCGGACGCTGGGCTCGGCCAGTCGACCGCTGTCGGCATCGGCGGCGATCCGGTCAAAGGTCTCGAGTTCATCGACGTGCTTGAGATGTTCCTGTCCGATCCGGATACGCACTCGATCATCATGATCGGTGAAATCGGCGGCGGCGCGGAAGAAGAAGCGGCCGAGTTCCTCAAGCGCGAGGCCAAGAAGGGCCGCAAGAAGCCGATGGCAGGCTTCATTGCAGGCGTCACCGCACCTCCGGGCCGCCGCATGGGCCATGCCGGTGCGATCATCTCAGGCGGCAAGGGCGGCGCGGGCGACAAGCAGGAAGCCATGCGTTCGGCTGGCATCTCCATCGCCGATAGCCCTGCCTCGCTGGGTACCACGCTGGTCAAGGTCCTCAAGGGCTGACGCAGGCGCAGTGATGGGCCGCACAACGTTGAGTTCACTCCGTCAAGTGGTGCATTCAACATCAGGTCGGCCTGTCTGCCTCCAAACCTGTACCCCGATAAATTGCTGCCAGCGGCAGCATGCATACTAATTTTGGCAACGCGACGGTGTCCGCAAGCTTTGTATAATCTGTGTCGTCCCAATCGGCAGGCGTGCGTGTGTACAGCGTGACATCGATCACGCGGGCATCGACCAGCAAAATGTAGTCGAGCGTGGCGTGTC
>JAYSVA010000088.1:0-10145 GCA_043718785.1 Hyphomicrobiaceae bacterium | reverse complement strand
TAAGCGCCAATTGAGCCTGCCCCTACCGCTCCATGCGGCCGAAAATTTCCGTCGCCACCGATTTGGTGACGGTCGGGGCCTTCGGCTGCCGAGCCTCGTCGGATGCTAGCCGGGCCCGCTGCTGCTCGCGCTGGATGCGTTTGGCCTCTGCTGCTGCTGCCGCATTGGCTACTGTTTCGCGTGCGTCTTCAGCAGCGACCTTGTCGGTGGCAATGGCGAGTGGCGCTTGACCCGGATTCAGCTTGACCAGCGAGCCCGCAGTTTTGGGGTCAGCATAGTACATCCGCTCGCCAACTTTACGGAGGAATTTCATCGACAGCCGCCATGGCGGCTTCGTCCCGGCGCTGTGGTAATGTGTGGCGTCTGATAACTCGCTCAGCCACGCCCGGCCAGCCGATGCGTCGTCGGCAATCCAGGCGGCCTGCAGCCAGCTGTTATCGGTTTCGGCTGGGCGTTCGCTGGCTTTGCAATATTCTGGGAACTGGCAGGTTTCACCGCGACCCTGCCGTACGACAGCGCAGATGGTGTGGGACCAATGGCCGGACCGCACCCGGTTTAGTACGACCTGGGCAATAGCGATCTGCCCTTCAACGGTTTCGTTGCGGCCTTCGAAATAAACCACCTCAGCCAAACAACGACGTTCTAATTTTGGCAGACTGGGCGGCGGCAGATTGTCGGCGGCAGCGCGCAATAATGTCACTGGCTCACCAGTTTCCGCTGGGGCGTCTGGTTCTCGCTCCTGCTTGGCTCGGACACCAGAATAGGGGTCGTACTCGCCGTGGCGAAGCCGGACGTGTCGCCCAGGTTTATCGATGGCATCTAATCGCACATTGGTCGTGTCTGATGCGCTGAAGTACGCGAGCATTCGTGGCAAAGGGCTGGCGGTATAAGCTTCGGCCACCCGCATGCCGCCCTCAATGACGAGCACGAAAGCGACAATCCGGAGCACGGGCCGCAGCCGGTGCTTCCATTCGTAACGCTTTAAACTAGGCATACTACGCACCCCTTACGCCAGTCTCTCGACCTGCAGCACATCTACCCTCTGCTGCGGGGACGAAACACCCTGAGATTAGATAACACAATCTCGACGTAATCAGATGTAACCGAACGGCCACGTTTGCGGCGTTAACGTACGATAATACGTTAGCGTGTTGGAACAGGTTTTTCGCCGCGATAGTCATAAAACCCGCGCTGGGTTTTGCGGCCAAGCCAACCGGCCTCGACGTACTTCACCAGCAACGGGCATGGCCGATACTTCGAGTCCGCCAAACCTTCGTGCAGCACCTGCATCACCGACAGACAGGTATCGAGGCCGATGAAATCCGCCAGCTCTAGTGGGCCCATCGGATGATTGGCACCGAGCCGCAGCGCTTTATCGATGGCCTCGACGCCGCCGACGCCTTCATACAGCGTATAGACGGCTTCGTTGATCATCGGCAGCAAGATGCGGTTGACGATGAAGGCCGGGAAGTCCTCCGACACGGCGATGGTCTTGCCGAGCTTGGAGACGAATTCCTTGGCGACGCCGAAGGTCACTTCTTCGGTCGCTATGCCACGGATCAACTCGACCAGCTTCATCACCGGCACGGGGTTCATAAAGTGGATGCCAATGAACCGCTCCGGCCGGTCGGTCGAGGCCGCAAGGCGCGTAATCGAGATCGACGAGGTATTCGAGGCGACGATGGTCGACTTTGGTAGCTTCGGGCACAGCTCGGCGAAGATGCGGCGCTTGACCACCTCGTCCTCGGTTGCTGCCTCGATCACCAGATCGCAATCCGCGAGGCCTTCGAACGTGGCGGCGTAGCCAATGCGTTTCAGCGCACCCTGCATGCTGTCGGCGTTCACCAGCCCCTTCGACACCTGCCGCGCCATGTTTTTTTCGATGTTGCTCATGGCCTGATCGACCCGGTCCTTGACCAGATCGTTCAAGGTCACGTCAAATCCAGCCAGCGAAACAACATGAGCGATGCCGCTGCCCATCTGACCAGCACCGATGATGCCGACCTTGCGGATCGACGCCGGACCCGCCGTTTTGCCCTTTGGGGCCAACTGTACGTCGCTCATCGCACGTGTCCTTTGGTGTCAGCGTGTCGCCGCGTCTGGTTCCGTCGGATCATCGACCGGCCTTCTGCAGCTCGGCATCTAACTCTGGTAGTACCTGGAACAGATCACCCACGAGCCCGTAGTCGGCGACCTGGAAGATCGGCGCCTCGCCATCCTTGTTGATGGCGACAATGATCTTTGAATCTTTCATGCCTGCGAGATGTTGGATCGCGCCAGAAATGCCGACCGCGACGTATAGTTCCGGGGCAACGACCTTACCGGTCTGGCCGACCTGATAGTCGTTCGGCACGAAACCCGCGTCGACTGCTGCACGGCTGGCACCCACGGCGGCACCCAGGCGATCCGCGACCGGCTCGATGTACTTTTTGAAATTCTCGCCAGACTGCAGGCCGCGTCCTCCGGAAATCACGATCTTGGCGGATGCCAGTTCCGGCCGGTCATTTTTGGCGATTTCGGATTTGTCGAAGGTCGATAGGCCGACCGTTGCAGCGCCGCTGATCGCTTCAATGGCGGCCGCCCCACCATCCGGGGCGGTGGCGAATGAGGCCGTGCGGACGGTGATGACCTTTTTGGCGTCGGTCGACTGCACGGTTTGGATGGCGTTACCGGCATAAATCGGCCGCTCGAACGTATCGACGCTTTTGACAGCCGTGATGTCGGAGATCTGCATCACGTCGAGCAAAGCGGCGATGCGCGGCAACACGTTTTTGGCCCGTGCTGTCGAAGGTGCCACAAGCGCGTCGTATGAGGCCATCATCGGCACGATCAGCGCCGCCAGTTCTTCGGCCAGCTGGTTGGCGTACTGCGCGCCTTCGGCCAGCAGCACCTTGGACACACCACCAAGCTTGGCGGCAGCTTCCGCCGCAGGGCGGCAGCCTTGACCGGCGACGAGGATGTGGACGTCGCCACCCAGTGCGATAGCGGCAGTCAGTGCCTTGGCAGTGAGGGCGTTCAGGCTATCGTTCGTGTGTTCAGCGAGCAGTAGAACAGCCATTAGATCACCCCAGCGTCGGATTTCAGCTTCTGGACCAGTTCGGCGGCGTTGGCGACCTTGACGCCAGCTTTGCGCGTGGCGGGCTCAACCGTCTTCAGAACTTTCAGGCGGCTCGCAATGTCAACGCCAAGATCGGCTGGCTTCTTGATGTCGAGCGGCTTCTTCTTGGCCTTCATGATGTTCGGCAACGACGCATAACGCGGCTCGTTCAAGCGGAGATCGGTCGTGATCACCAGTGGCAGCTTGAACTTCAGCGTTTCCAGTCCGCCATCGACTTCGCGGGTCACGTGCGCGGCGTCGCCCTCGATGATGATCTTCGAAGCGAAGGTGGCCTGCGCCCAGCCGAGCAGCGCCGCCAGCATCTGCCCGGTCTGGTTGCAGTCGTCGTCGATGGCCTGTTTGCCGAGGATTACGAGACCCGGTTGCTCCGTGGCGATGATCGCCTTCAGCAGTTTAGCGACTGCGAGCGGCTCAACGGTTTCGCCGTCTGCCGTTTCCACGAGGATGCCACGGTCGGCGCCCATCGCCAGGCCGGTGCGGATGGTTTCCTGGGCTTTGGCGGGACCAATCGAGACCACAATGATTTCCGTGGCTTGGCCTTTTTCCTTGAGGCGGAGCGCTTCCTCGACGGCAATCTCGTCGAACGGGTTCATCGACATTTTGACGTTGGCCAGCTCGACGCCCGACCCATCGGGCTTGACGCGGATTTTCACGTTGTAATCAACAACACGTTTGACCGGGACGAGAATTTTCATGGGCGTCAACCTGCAAGAAGTTCCGTTTCCCCTAAACGCGGGGCGCAAGTGCCGGTTTACGGCGCTTGGTTGCATGCATTATAGGGCCACTTTGTGTGCCAAAGTGGTGGCAGCCCAGGTGTCAATTGGGCCACAGACTGTTCGCAACTGCGAAATAAAGCGTAGGCACGGGGTTTGCGCCTGTCAATCACCGCTTGCGCTTAACTCCTCATTGTCGGTCAGGGACATCGCGACGCAGTTGCGTAGTTAGCATCAATTTCAACTCAAACGGTCGGGGCGTCCGAAGCAGTTGGCATAGGCGCATCACGGCGGAACAGCGGTACACCTGGGCGGCGGAGGAATACAACCAGGACTGCGCCAGCCAGCAGGCCGCCGATATGCGCCCACCAGGCGACCGGACCGATGGATGGCATGGAGGCCATGACGATCTGCGTAACGATCCACGCGCCAATCGCCCACAACGCCGGGATGTGCAGGGGGATGAAGCGGAATGCCAGGACCCACACGAGAACGCGCGGATACAGCATCACATAGGCCGCAATGACACCCGCGACGGCCCCGCTCGCACCGATCAGCGGTGCACCGGAGCCAGCGAGCATTGCCGCATGAAACAAAGCCGCAACTACGCCGCAGATGAGGTAAAATGCTAGGAACCGCCAATGTCCCATGGCGTCCTCGACGTTGTCGCCGAATACCCAGAGGAACAGCATGTTACCGGTGATGTGCCAGAAGTCGCCGTGGAAGAACATGTAGGAAAGTAGCGTGTAGCCCTCGGGCACGGCTATAGCATCATTGACGCCGCGAGCGGCGCCACCGAAAATCCGCACACCAAACAGCTCTGCCGGGACGATGCCGAAGCTGGCGACGACTCGCTGATCAATTCCGGATGACTGGAAGGCAAAGACAGTAACGTTGAGCAGGATCAAACCGAACGTCACAAACTGCCAGCGGATGCTGCGCAGCGGGTTTGCGTCGTGAACGGGAATGAACATTCGGTCCTCACCGTTATTCCGGGCAGCCTAGCGGTTTTTACCAGGAACCCATAGCACATCAGCCTTGCCTTGATCGTTGCAGGCGCGTGCGGCAACAAAAAGGAAGTCGGAGAGGCGGTTGACGTAGTGCAGGCAGGCGTCACTGACCGGCTCGTTGCCAAGGGCCGCGAGTTCGACCATGTGGCGTTCGGCCCGGCGGCTGACGGTGCGGGCCACGTGTAACTGGGCAGCAGCGGCTGAGCCACCCGGAAGAATGAACGATTTCAGCGGGTTGAGATTAGCGTTCAGCGTGTCGATTTCGCTCTCGATGCGGTCAACCTGCGCTTTCGTTATGCGCAGCGGCTCATAGGACAGCTTCTCGCCGCGATCCGGGACGCACAGATCGGCCCCGAGATCGAACAGATCGTTCTGGATGCGGGCCAGCATCGCGTCGATTTCCGGGAAGTCTTTGGTCGTATAGAGCCGAACAACGCCAATGACAGAATTGGTTTCGTCGACGGTGCCATAGGCGGCGACGCGGATGTTGTCCTTACGCACGCGTTCGCCGTTGCCGAGGCCCGTGGTGCCGTCATCGCCGGTTTTCGTGTAAATTTTGTTCAGTCTAACCATGGGTATCCCAGCTTTCAGACGAATTGTTTCTTGGCGTAGACAGCGGCCATTATGATGATGATCGCGACGAACTGCAGCCCGACGCGCCAGCGCATGACCTTCTGGCTGAGATTGGGGCTGGTGCCACGCATCATGGTATAGAGACCGAACAGAAGCACCACAAATACCGCCACGACGGCAATTGTGGTGGAATGATACAGAATGGTTTGCATCGGTTGCCTCAGGATTTCCGTAGGACGCCGGTTGGTGTCGTCATTGCAAACGACGGCTTACTTGAGACCAGACCATACACGAAGTCTGTTTGTTGACACATTCCGGCGGTGACGCGCAGGGGATAGTTCTTGTAATCCACGTTGTGTGGATGAAGAATCGCCGTAATCCTGCAGTCTATGTATTGCCTCGGGACCCTTGTGCGGGCTCGCTCACCTTAAAGGACGATGTGTGACACGAGCCAGCTTTCACCACGCGGCGTTCTTGGGTAGGCCTCTCGCCCGCCTGCTCGCCGGTGCTGTCATGGTTGGTACAGCTGTTTCACCCATTGCTTGGGCGCAGACGCCATCCGTTCAGGATGCTGCAGCGAAAATCCGCGCTAACAAGGAAAAGCTCGAGGAAACTGAGCGTAAAGCGCGAACGCTGCAGGCCGATGTTGCCCAGATTGACGAAGAGCAAGCCCGCCTGAACGCGCAGCTGCAGGAGACCGCCAAGCTGGTGCAGCGCTCCGAAGCGCAGATGTCGAGCATCGAAAGCCGCCGCGACGGGCTGGAAGTTGAGCAGAAAGCGCTTGAGGCCACCCTGAGCCAACGGCAGGAGAGCATCGGTCGGCTGTTGTCGGCGATGCAGCGGATGGGGCGTAACCCGCCACCGGTGATCATTACCAAACGCGAGGATGCGCTGCAAATGGTGCGCAGCGCCATGCTGCTGGCGAAAGCGTTTCCGGAATTGCGCACGCAATACGAAGATCTGGCCAAACGCCTAACGGCGCTGGCTCGCGTAATGGGGGATATCAAAAAGGAGCGCGACAAACTCGAGTCGGAAACCAGCCGCCTGAAAGATGCGCAGCTGCGGTTGGCGGCGCTGATGGAAACGAAGCGGCAGACGTTGTCGCAGCGCCAGGATCAGCTCGATGGTGTCCGCAAGGCCGCCGCTGAAATCTCCAAGAGCGTTGAAGATCTCGCGGAATTGATCACCAAGCTCGACAAGACGGTTGCCGACCGCACGACACTTGGAGCCTATGATCGGGAATTGGCGAAGGTTGACCTTGATAAGGTTCCCGTGCCGCCTCCGGTTGCCAAGCCAGTGATCGAAGCGGCACCAACAAAGCTGCCGGACGTTGCCAAGGTGCCAGTGCCCAAGACTGAGCCGGAAGTGAAGGTTGCCGCATTGCCGCCACTGAAGCCTGCTCAGCCTGGGTTTGAGCTGGCACCACGGGCAGGGGGGGCATTTACTGCGGGCGCAATGCAGCCGAAAGTTCCGTTTCACTTAGCAAAGGGGGCGCTGCCTCTTCCTGCGCAAGGTAAACGTGTGATATCGTTTGGAGATCGCTTACCGTCTGGTAAAACGGCGCAGGGATCTTTGATTGAGACGCGGCATTCGGCCCAGGTGACGTCGCCAAGCGACGGCTGGGTTGCTTACGCCGGTGAATTTCGTTCGTTTGGCCAAGTACTGATCATTAATGGTGGTGGTGGCTACAACATAGTACTAACCGGTCTGTCACAAATCGACGTACAGATCGGACAGTTTGTTCTCGGCGGCGAGCCAGTTGGCACGATGAGTGCTGCGCCAAAGGGGAAAGTGCAGGGCAATGCCCCCGTCCTGTATGTTGAGTTCCGGAAAGACGGGCGACCGGTAGACCCAGAGCCATGGTGGTCCGATGGGTCGAAGAAGGTGCAAGGATAAGGTGCAGGGATGACGCGTAAATCAGACTATGCATTCTGGACGTTTCTGGGCATGACCGCGCTGGCTGGCGCGACGACCGTGCTCAACGTCAGTCGCACCTATTCGGCGACGACGCCGAATTCAGAAATTTACCGGCAGCTTGACTTGTTCGGTGATGTACTGGAGCGGGTGCGCTCAGATTACGTTGAGAAGCCGGATGACACCCAGCTGATCGAGAATGCGATTGGCGGCATGCTCGCCGCGCTCGACCCGCATTCGTCTTACATGTCGCCGAAGAGCTTCCGCGACATGCAGGTGCAGACCAAAGGCGAATTCGGCGGTCTCGGCATCGAAGTGACGATGGAGAACGGCGTCGTTAAGGTCGTCTCGCCAATCGATGAAACCCCGGCATACAAAGCTGGCGTCCAGTCTAACGATCTCGTCACGCACTTGGACGGCGAGCAGATCGTCGGGCTGACGCTTGAGCAAGCGGTCGAGAAGATGCGCGGCCCCGTCAACACCCCGATCACGCTGACCGTGATCCGCAAGGGCAAGGATGAGCCGTTCGACATCAAAGTGACGCGCGATGTGATCCGCATCAACGCCGTGAAGTCGCGCCTCGAAGCGGATGGCGAGATCATCTACACTAAGATTTCGACGTTCAACGAGCAGACGCATGGCAACCTCGTCAAACAGGTTGAAGCGCTGAAGAAGCAGACCAACAAAAAGATCAAAGGCTACATCATCGATATGCGCAACAACCCCGGTGGGTTGTTGGATCAGGCGATTTCGGTGTCCGATGATTTCCTCGAAAAGGGTGCCATCGTTCTGACCAAGGGCCGCAACCTTGAAGAGATGCAGCGCAATCAGGCACGCCCCGGTGATATTGCCGACGGCAAGCGGATTGCAGTGCTGATCAACGGTGGGTCGGCTTCGGCATCTGAAATTGTTGCCGGTGCGATCCAGGATCACAAGCGCGGTTTCGTCATTGGTACCCGATCGTTCGGCAAGGGCTCAGTACAGACCATCATTCCGCTCGGCCAGAATGGCGCGCTGCGCTTGACGACGGCACGGTATTACACGCCGTCGGGCCGTTCGATCCAGGCCAAAGGCATCGATCCGGACTTTCTGGTTGAACAGGATCTGCCGGAAGAGCTGAAGGGAAAAGAACAGCCGAAGCCACGCGGTGAAGCGTCATTGCGCGGCCACTTGAAGGGTGCCGACGCCGAGAAGAAGAAAGAGGAGTCGGGTTCGTCGGCCTACGTGCCGAAGGAAGTCGAGAAGGACACCCAGTTGCAGTATGCGCTGAAGTGGTTGAGTTCCGACGCCGAAGCCCCGACGCCGATTGTCAAAGCCGAAGCGCCAAAGCCTGCACCTGCGGCCCCGGCGGCTTCAGCTCCGGCGAAGGCACCAGACGCGCCGAAGGTCGAAGAAAAGAAGCCATAAGCTACGTTATTAGGTTAACTGCAACGGGCGCTGGCAACAGCGCCCGTTTTGCATATGAGGAAGATTTCCATGGTTGAAATCCGGCACAGTTCCATTGTCGTCAACGGTGTGCGTCATCATGTGGCCGAGGCTGGCGAAGGCCCGCCGCTGGTGCTGCTGCACGGCTGGCCCGAATTCTGGGCGACCTGGGAGCCGATGTTCGAGCGCCTCGCCCATCGCTACCGGCTGATCGCGCCGGATTTTCGTGGCTTCGGTGAGAGTGACAATCCCTACGCCGGACCGTCTACCGCCGTGAATGCCGACACGCTGGCCGTTGATATCATCGCTCTGCTCAATGCGCTTGATCTGCCACGCGTCGGCTTGGTCGGTCACGATGTCGGCGCGGCAGTGATGCAGAGTATCGCCCATCAAGCACCGGAACGGGCGGTCGGGTTGTTCTTCTTCAACTGCGCGACGCACGGTGTTGGCGGCCGCTGGAACCAGCCCAACCACATCAATCAGATCTGGTATCAGACGTTCCACCAAATGCCGTATGCGGCGCAGCTCGTTAGCGTGTCGCGTAAAGCCTGCCGTGCCCACATTGGCCATTTCCTGCGGCACTGGTCGCACGATAAGCATGCATTTGACGCCGTGAGTGAGCGCTGGGTCGACAATTTTATGAAGCCCGGCAACATGCAGGGCGGCTTCAACTGGTACATCGGCCAGAACCCTGGTCGACTGGCAGTGATGGCTGGTACGGCGCCAAAACCGCCGAAGATCGACATCCCGACGCGCGTGTTGTGGGGCCGTCATGACCCCGTGTTGAAGTGCGAGTGGATCGATGTGCTGGACCAGTACTTCAGCGACGTCGAAGCCTCCATCGCCGAAGATGCTGGCCATTTCGTCCACTATGAAGTGCCCGATCAAGCAGCGCTGGAGATCGACCGGTTCTTCACGCGGATCGGTGTGCGGACCTGACTACGGTTTTATCCGCCCGATGATGGTCAGCTGCCCCTTGTTTACCCGCAGCACGATCCCTTCGCCGGAGGCCGGGACGATGCCGGTAAGCGCCGTCATGTTGACCTGATGGGTGACGACCACCAGCGTTCCCGGCCCTGTCCACGCACTCAACAGGGCAAGTGCCTGCTGGGTTTGCTTGGGTTCGTCACGTCGGTCGTTGAAAAACGAATTGAACGTCGCATCGCCCGTGACTTTGCCGAGGAATGCCAGCTCCGCTGTTTCCGTCGTCCGGCACCATTGTGAGCTGAGAACTTTGGTGACGGTCACCTGTTCGGCCCGGAAGCGTTCACCGATGCGGCGGGCTTGGCGTCGTCCGGCATCGGCGAGATTGCGCTGGGTGGCGCAGTCATCGAGCTTGAAATTGTCGGGATCGCCGAAGCCTGGTGCGTCAGCATGGCGGATCAGCACGAT
>JAYSVA010000087.1:0-2024 GCA_043718785.1 Hyphomicrobiaceae bacterium | reverse complement strand
CCCAATCCCCCAGTACAGCGTTGACCAGCGCCAGCACCGCGACGGCAGCGGTGTCGGCGCGCATGATGCGCGGGCCGAGGGAGATCGGCAGGGTGTAGGGCTGGGCGCAGATCAGGGCGCGTTCATCGGCGTGAAACCCGCCTTCAGGGCCGATCAATACGGCGATGGGACCCTTGGCGACTTGGCGCAGAGCGTCGATGGGATTAGCGATTGATGCCTCTTCGTCAGCGAAGATTAGCTTGCGGGATACGTCCCATCGCGCCAGCGCATGTTCGAGCTTGATCGGCGGCAGCACCTCCGGCACCCATAGCACGCCGCATTGCTCGGCGGCTTCGACGGCATTGGTGCGCAGGCGCTCCAGATTGACGCGCTCGGCGACGGTGTGGCGGGTGAGGACGGGGCAAAGGCGGCGGACGCCCATTTCGGTGGCTTTCTGCACCATGTAGTCAAGACGGGCCCGCTTTAGCGGCGCGAACAGATAGTCGATATCCGGCCCGGACACTTGCGGCCGGGTTTGCTCGGTCAGCGCCAACGTACAGCCGCGTTTGCCGACGTCGGCGATGGCTGCCACCCACTCGCCATCGCGGCCATTGAACACGCGCACGTGCGCCCCGGCCCTCGCTCGCAGCACATTCAGCAGATAGTTGGCCTGGTCCGGTGACGCTGGAATACGGACCCCGACCCCCAGGTCGGCATCGACATAAAGGCGCTGGGAGGATGCATCGTGAATGGCCATGAGGTGTGATAGCCGAGATTTTGACCCGAGGCGACTGAGATTGTCGGCGGGATCGGCGGGAAAGGCCCTGCCGGAAACGCTTGCAAGCAGTGCTTCCAAGATGACAGCGAGACAACTATGGTGCTGCAAACCCAAGCTATTTCTAAGCAATCTGCCAAACGATCTGAAAGTCTCTCATGCCCGCGTCAGATATGCCCGCTCCCGCCACAACCGCCGTCGCAACCAAATCTAGCCCGACAGCAGCGATGCCGCGTGGCCCGCTGACCGGCGTCACCGTGATCGATCTCACCCGGGTGCTCGCTGGGCCGTATTGCACGATGGTGCTGGCTGATCTGGGCGCCCGCGTTATCAAGGTCGAGACGCCGAAAACCGGCGATGACAGCCGCGCTTTCGGGCCCTTCTTGAAGGGGCAGTCGGCCTATTTCGGCTCGCTCAACCGGGGCAAGGAGAGCATCGCGCTGGATCTCAAGAAGGACAGCGATAAGGCGATCTTCGAGAAGCTGCTGGCCCGCGCTGATGTGGTGGTCGAGAACTACCGCCCGGGCACGATGGAAAAGCTCGGCTTCGGTTGGGACACGCTGCACGCCAACTATCCACGCCTGATCTATGCGGCCGCATCGGGTTTCGGCCATACCGGGCCGTATTCGAAGCGCGCCGCTTACGACATGGTGGTGCAGGCGATGGGTGGCATTATGAGCGTCACTGGCCATGCCGGACAGCCGCCGGTGCGTGTCGGCTCGTCGATTGGCGACATTACGGCGGGCTTGTTCACGGCGATTGGCGTCAACGCGGCGCTGCTGCATCGCGCCAACACCGGCGAGGCCATCAAGGTCGATGTCGCCATGCTCGATTGCCAGGTGGCGATCCTGGAGAACGCCATCGCCCGTTATGCCGCCACTGGCGAAGTCGCAGGCCCCATCGGCGCGCGGCATCCGTCGATCACGCCGTTCGCGGCGTTCGAAGCCAAGGACGGTTGGGTCGTCATGGCGGCCGGCAACGACGTGCTGTTCAGCAAGGCTTGCGAGGTGATTGGTGCGCCGGAACTGGCCAAGGACCCGCGCTTCAAGACCAACTCGCTACGCACTGAAAACCAGGCAACGTTGGCCGGGCTGATCGGTGCGAAAATCGCCAAGCGGCCGGTCGCTGAGTGGCTGACGCTGCTCGATGATGCGGGCGTGCCGACCGGGCCGATCAACAAGGTCGACCAAGTGCTGGCCGATCCGCACGTGCGGTCGCGCAATATGGTGGTGACCGCGACCGATCCGGAAACTGGGCCGCTGATGATGGC
>JAYSVA010000086.1:0-10204 GCA_043718785.1 Hyphomicrobiaceae bacterium | reverse complement strand
CGCGGACATAGTCAGTGGTGCCACTGTCCGGGCTAGCCTGCCGGATCATCTCGCCGAAGCCGTTATAGACGTAGGTGGTGGCAAGGCCACGCGGGTCGATGCGAACTATGGTGGGTCATCGCCAATATATTCAGTATCTAGCCCCCGTGTTAGGGGAAGCCCGAAGCCCCGGTTAACCTCCAGCCAGACTAATTTGCCTCTCTTTGCAAAATAAATATCTGCACCAAGCTTTCGGAGCGCAAGGATAATTGCTTGTATTCCATCGATTCCAATCGCGTGACCGACTTGAGTGTTGTCTGGCCAAGCTATTCGATATTCGCACTTAAAGTCGTCACCGTCAGGGGTGGGAGTGAAGATTACAACTTCAACAGGCAATGCTTCGTCACCAAGATAATATGTTCTCGATGCCATAATCATGGTGGATTTATTCATTTGCGCATCACCATGTTATAAGGGGTGGCAACGATTTACCGGCCCGGCACGCACCGTACCGAGCCGCAGAACTTTCCCAGCACCTTGAGCGGACGCCTTTTTGATTAGGCGTTTGGTTGGGCAGGGATCGGCACATCGCTTCGTCATTCTGCACCTGCACCTCACAAGGGTCCTCATCTTCCTTCTTTGGATTTCCACCGCCGCCGACATATTTCTTGTACAGATAGAAACAGCCGACAATGAGCGGCGGAGTGGCCAAGATTGCGCAAGGAAGCCATCCTGCAGGAGTCAAACATAGCCCCAGTACACCAGCGCTTCGACCATCCTTATCGACCAGCGACTGAGGCCGACCCCTCGCATACCCATAAACACTCGGGCCATCGACGAAGCCGAGTGGGTCGGGCTGGGTGTAGCGACCGATGGTTGGATCGTAGCTCCGGTGCCAGTTGTAGTGCAAGCCGGTTTCGGAGCCGACTGAAGGAGACGTTATGTTGACCACAATTGCTTTGGTTCTTGGTGCGCTTCTGGCGGCCGTGCTGGCCTATGTGGTGACGCGGCCAGACACCTTTCGGATTGAGCGCTCGGTCACAATTGATGTGGCCCCAGAGGTCATTTTTAGCAATATCAATGATTTCCGAAAATGGGGCGCGTGGTCGCCGTGGGACAAGATTGATCCGGCGCTGGAGCGGCAATTCAGCGGCGCCGCCAAGGGCAAAGGGGCCGTGTATGCTTGGATCGGCAATGGCCAGGTCGGCACGGGGCGCATGGAGATTGTCGGGTCGGCGCCTTTCACAGGCATCCAGATCAAGCTGGATTTCACCGCGCCGTTCAAGGTGAGCAACATCGTCGATTTCACGCTGACCAAGCAGGGCGATAGCACCGATGTCAGCTGGGCCATGTCGGGGCCGCAACCGTTCATGTCAAAACTGATGGGGCTGGTGTTCAACATGGACAAAGTTGTGGGCGGCCAGTTTGCCACGGGATTAGCGCAGCTGAAACAGGTCAGCGAAGGCACCGGCTACACCCGGCTGATGCGGTGATTGTGGGGCGGTTACGCCAGTTCCGTTGGTCGCCCCTGAACAAAAAACAGTGGTCAGCACGGTAACAGGTTGCTGCTGTGCGGCGGCTGGCATAGACGGTGGGTCCGAACCACTATGCTAACGAAAGCCACGACCGATGCGTCCATCGAAGCGCCAGCCTGACGAACTCCGCCGCGTCTCCTTTGAGCGGGCCGTATCTATGCACGCCGAAGGTTCGTGCCTGATCAAGTTTGGCAACACCCACGTGCTCTGCACAGCGAGCCTCGAAGAGCGCATTCCGCCCTGGCTGAAGGGCCGTGGCAAGGGCTGGGTCACCGCTGAATACGGCATGCTGCCGCGCGCGACCGGCGAGCGCATGCGCCGTGAAGCGAGCCAAGGCAAGCAGTCCGGCCGCACCCAGGAAATCCAGCGCTTGATCGGCCGTTCGATGCGCGCCGTCGTGGACCTCGAAAAGCTCGGCGAGAAGCAGATTTCCATCGACTGCGACGTCATCCAGGCGGATGGCGGCACCCGCACCGCCGCAATCACCGGCTCATGGATCGCGCTGCACGATTGCCTCGCCTGGATGCAGGCCCGCGAGATGATCAAAGCGGGCGTGCTGAAGGACAACATTGCCGCGATCTCGGCCGGCATTTATGTCGGTGAACCCGTGCTCGACCTTGACTATGCCGAGGACAGCGAAGCCGATACGGACGCCAACTTCGTCATCACCGGCTCCGGTGGCCTCGTCGAAGTGCAGGCAACCGCCGAGAAAGACCCGTTCAGCGGCGAGCAGTTCGACGCCCTGATGAAACTCGCCCGCAAGGGCTGCACCGAGCTGGTCAAGCTGCAGAAACTAACGGTGCTATAAGGCAGTTGCCAAAGATCGTGTGTCGTTCGATGCTTCGTTACGCTATGATGCCGTGACGCAGTGGGCGACCACGATGGAGCATGTAACAATGCAAACTGCACCTAGGGTTGAGCCGGGCGCTGAGCACGAGGCTGACCTAACGCAAGCCCGTGCACGCTCGGCGTTCACCGCCGAGCAGGGCAAGATCTGGGTTGCGCGTAAGCAAACTTTGTTGGACGCGCTGCCAAAGGGCACGGTGGTTATCATTGATATCGCAACCGGCGACTTCGTAACGGGCGCGACCTATCTCGATGCTAACCCGTTGTTTAGCCAACGTTTCGGTGCGTCGGCACTGGGGTTCGTCTATCGCATTGGCGAACGGACGTTCATCGGTGGCGGCATTGGCTAAGATCATCGGCAGTGTGGATGATCTTGGTCGCCCGATCGTCCGCGTCGAGGTTCTTGGTCGCGATGGGTTTCTCGCGGTCATCGATACAGGCTTCAATCGTTCGCTGCTTTTGACAGCGGCAGAAGCCATAGCGATGGGTTTTGTGATTGAAGTGCGGACTGAGGCGGTGGAGCTGGCGACAACCGCTCAGGTGTTTGTCCGTCGCGCAACAGGCACGATCCGTTGGCTTGGCCGCGATACCGTCGTTGATGCCCTGATCACGGATGAGCCAGTCGTCGTCCACAGACCCGACATCGCGCGGGCCTTGGTCGGCGCGGAACTACTCGCGCAGTGTCTGCTGCTTGTTGATTATCCCGCTCGCAGTGTTGAGATCGAGACGCGGAATTGATCACCGCAATTTTCGCCCGGAGCCCGCCATGAACTTCTCCCTGACTGAAGAGCAAACGGCCATCCAGGAGATGGCGCTGAACTTTGCCAAGGAGCGGCTGGCGCCGGATGCCGTTGCTTGGGACGAGAACGGGCATTTCCCGGTCGATGTGATCCGCGAGACGGCGGCGCTGGGCATGGCGACGATTTATGTGCCGGAGGATAAGGGCGGATCGGGCCTCTCCCGCATGGACGGGGCGCTGATCATGGAGGCGCTCAGCTACGGCTGCCCGTCGATTGCCGCGTACATCTCGATCCACAATATGGTCGCGTGGATGGTGTCGAAATACGCCTCACCCGCCCAGAATGCGGCGTGGATGCCGAAGCTCGCGAGCATGGAGTGGCTGTCCTCTTACTGCCTCACCGAACCGGGTTCCGGCTCCGACGCCGCCGCCATGGCCACCCGCGCTGAGAAGGTCGGCGATCAATACGTCCTGAACGGATCGAAACAGTTCATTTCCGGCGCTGGAGCCACCGACTTCTACTTCATTTTCGCCCGTACGGGTGGCGAGGGCCCCAAGGGCGTCTCCGCGTTCGTGGTCATGAAGGATACGCCCGGCCTGTCGTTCGGCGTTAACGAAAAGAAGATGGGCTGGAACTCGCAGCCGACCCGCCAAGTGATTATGGAGGATGTCAAAATCCCCGTTGGCAATCTGGTCGGCGCGGAAGGACAGGGCTTCAAGTTCGCGATGAGCGGGCTGGATGGCGGGCGCATCAACATCGGCGCGTGCTCACTTGGGGCGGCGTGGGCGGCGCTGGATCAGTCGCGAGCGTACATGTTCGAGCGCAAGGCGTTCGGTCAGGAGCTCGCACAGTTCCAGGCGCTGCAGTTCAAGATTGCTGACATGGCGACCGAACTGGAAGCCGCCCGGCTGATGATCTATCGCGCCGCCGATGCACTGGATAAGGCCGATCCGCAGTCGACGATGTATTCGGCGATGGGCAAGCGCTATGCCACCGATCTCGGCTTCAAGATCTGCAATGAGGCGCTACAACTCCACGGCGGCTATGGCTACCTGCAGGCCTATGGCCTGGAAAAGCGCGTCCGCGATCTGCGCGTGCACCAGATCCTCGAAGGCACCAACGAGATCATGCGCGTGGTCATCTCCCGCAAAGTCCTGAGCGGGAATAGGGCTTAACCTAGCGCCACGGTCGATTTTCGGATCGAGACTTTTCTCGGCACGTTGGCCCCAATAACCTGTGCGCGTTTGGGGCTGTAAGGCGTGGCGGGACCGACGAAGCGCACGCCAATGCCGTCGGATTTCCGGCGGACGACCTCACACTGGAAGATGAGACCGTCAAGTTCCAGTATCAACTCGAACGTGTCGGGCAGCCGCAGGATGTCGGTGCCGATGACCCGACAGCCGGTGTTAGACAGATCCCGAATGGTGCACGGGATTGTCGAGTGGCGTAAGTTGAAGGCCGCAATGGCCCCTTTTAGCACCCGCCGTCTCGGGGATACTCGTTCTTCGGGCTGCATCGTGTGTGTCAGTTTTTTGTTGTTTTTGGATCGTTCCCGGGGAGGTGCCCGGTAACGTCAGCGTTTCGGTCCGAGTGACGGGATACGCAGCACTTGGCCTTGCTCAAGCGTCAGGTTTGACAGGTTGTTGGTCGACATCAGCATGGTCACGGGCACGCCGTGGATGCGCGATAAGGTGAGCAGGGTATCTTCCGGGCCGACGGTGACCAGCTTTTCGCCAGGTTTGGCGACGACGGGAGCTGCCTGCGGTTTCGGCGCGGTGTAGGGCACGCCACCAGCTAAGTCGCTTGCGCCAAGGCGTTGGCTGTCGGGCAACGGCGCTTTTGGCTTCAGCTCAGCGCGTGGTGCCAAAGCGCCAGTGGGAGTACCGGAACCCGGCATCGCAAAGCTCGGCATCTGCACGGCGCAACCAGAGGTCAGAACGCCAGCCATGACGCAAACAATCATGGCAAAGCGACGCGAGGTAACGATCATCGGGGGGCTCGTGTAAGCGGGAGGCTGGGTTTCGGCAATTACGCTCAGTTACACATGCTTGGTTGAACCGACGATGAACCATTTATTCGGCATTTGTTGGATCTGCAAAAATAAGTGTTTCGCTAGGGGGTAGAGCGGCTTTGATTGGGGCGGCGGGGGCGCTGAGGCGCTTGGCTCGAACCGGCGACGTCGCCAGCCATGGGGCCTGCTCCGACAACCTCGATCTGGGCGGGATGATGGATCTCGATGGCGGGCCCGGTCCGCCGTTCAATCCAGCCGCGCACGCGGACGCGTTTGCCCGCCAAATCGTTGACGGCGGCGAGGGCACCCTTCATGTCGCGACGCTCGCTGGCTTTGAGTACGACGACGAAATCGCCGGTGCCGTCGTTGCCAAAGGTTAGCAGCGTCGCGTTTCGGGTCTCCACCACCCGGACAACGACCCCCTCGACGATTTGGAAAGTGCTGCGCCAGCGTGCGAGATCGCGGGGCTTGCTAGCGTCGCGGATCTGATAAGCGGCATGCGACCACAGGCCAGACCCGGCTTCACGGGCCACGGCTTCGTGGGCCAGCATCTGCGGCGCGCAACCGGTGCTGGACGGCAGCGTGTAGGCGCGGGCATGGCCAAGGCCGAGCAGATACGCCTGCACCCAGAGGCGATCAGGCTCCACGGTGGTATCTCGCTGGTCAGCGGGCGGCGCGGGCGTGATGAACGCATGAGCGAGCAGTCGGCCATAGCGGTCCGTGCGGCGGCCAATGTAGGCCAGTTCGATGGAGCGACCGAGCACGAGCTTTTCGAGACTGGCTTTGGCGGCGGCCTCGGGTTCCCAAAACGGGCTACCGCCGAGTTGGCCGCCGGTAAACTGACCATTATCGGGCGCGCGCGGACTGAGAGCGCCGATCAGCCGGACCTCAGTTCCGTCGTCGAGTTTGAGGGTTTCCGCGTCCAGTACGGCCACGACGGCCCGGGTCGGCCCGGGCCCCAGCGTGCACGGCGGCATCTCAGCGCTGGCCGCTCCGGCGCTTGCGAGGATGACTAACGCTGCGCTGAGGCGCCGTCTCATGCCTGATCGTCCGGCAGCGTAAACTGGAAGCTGGCGCCGGCGCCGGCGGGCGTGTCCAGCAAGCTCAACCGTCCGCCGTGGGCTGCCACTAGTTCGGCGGCGATGGCGAGACCGAGACCGCTGCCACCAATACGGTTGGTTGTTTGGAACGCCTTGAATAGGCTGGCTTTGGCCTTCTCCGGCACACCCGGCCCGTTATCCGCGACGGTGACGGTGAGACCGTTATCACCACGTGTGGCGACGATGCTGATCCGCCCTATCGTGTCGGTCGCCCCGCCCTTGGCAAGGGCGTGTGCCTCCAGCGCCTGCACAGAGTTTCGTACGAGGTTATTGAGGATGCGGAATAAATGCTCGGGATCGGCTTTGACGGTCAAGTTGTCCGGGATCTGGATCTGCCAGTCGAGAACCAATTGGCCGTCGAGGGTCTGGGGCAGACCAAGACCATCCCCAACTTCGGAGGTCAAATCGTTCAAACTGACGGTCTCGCGTAGTGGCGCGGCTTCATCCGTTCGCCCATACTGCAGTGTGTCGTTGCACAGCTTGATGGCCCGATCGAGCGACGCGATCAGTTTGGGCTGAAAGCGGCGGCTCATAGTATCGCCCGCTTCCGCTGCCGCCGACTGCATCATCCGGTCGGACATCAGCTGCGCGCTCGCCAAGATGTTGCGGAGATCGTGGTTGATCTTGCTCACCGCCAACCCGAGCTGTGCCAACCGGCTTTTCTGGCGCAGCAGCTGCGTTAGTTCACCCTGCATGTGCGCCAGTTCCCGCTCGGCGGTGCCGATTTCATCGGTGCGTTCGGACGGCTTAATGACCCGCCCGGCATCTTCCGGGTTTTGGCCAAAGTGCACCATATTGCGGGTGATCCGCATCATCGGGCTCACCAGCAGCCGGTTCAGCGCCAGATAAACTAAGGCGGCGGAGATGGCGGAAATGATGATCGATAACCCCGCGATGTTGAGGCCGAATGCGATCATCGCCCTTTTCAAGGGCGCTTCGCCGATGACGATCTCGACGAAGTCGTCGGGGCCGAAGTCCAGCGGTCCCAGCGGCTCTGGCGGCACCATCGGCGGTGCCGCGCGGGGCTGGCCGATGACACGGACCAAGCGGGTGCCGGGTGTGACAAACACTTTCAGTGCGTCGGTAATCATGCCGACGCGGCGCCCCAGTTCATCGGTGAACTTTCGTGGCATGGTCCGCAGATCGTAGGTCGCATCGATATCAACGGTCTGGTCTGGAGCCAGCACCATGCGGCGCTGGCCGTCACGGCGTATCGCGACGGCGGCGACTTGTGCCGTCCGCAGTAAGTCCGCCTGCAACATTGGCGGAATGCTGCCGCCGGGAATGGCCTCGGCCGCCAGTGATGCCAGATGCGCGGCGGTCAGCCGATCAACGAGCCAGTTGACTCGGAAGTTGGCGACTGAGGGCACGAAGATCAGCACTTCCGCCAGTAGCACAAACAAACCGGTCAGCAGCAGCAGCCGTGCAGGCAACCCAAAGCGCCGCCGCGCGGGAGGGCTCCCATCCCCCGCAGTCTGGCCCAAAGGCTTGGTCCCAGTCTGGGGCCCGGTATTTTTCGTTGCTGCGATGTCGTCCACAATCTGCTCTTAGCCGAACTTGGACAAAAAGCCGATAGCTCGTCGCACCATGGGATTGCTGGTGGCACTGCTGAAAAACCGGTAAGCGGCGCGCTTGTTGATCTCGCCAAGGGTTGGGTAGGGCGAGATCCAGTCGGTCATGGCCTTGATTTTCATCTTTTGGGCAACAGCTAGTGACCAGACCTGGATCAGTTCACCCGCATGCGGGCCGACGATGCTGGCCCCGAGAATGAGCCCCTTCTTGTCGGTGATGACTTTGACATGGCCCTCGGTCTCCCGCTCGGCCTGGGCGCGGTCGTTTTCGTGGAACGGCCAGCGCAACACACGCACTGTGATTTTGCGCTCCGTCGCCTGCGCCTCGGTCAGGCCGACATTGGCCAGTTCTGGCGATGTGTACGTGACCCACGGGATGCGGCCCGGATCAGCCTTGGCCGGCAGGCGGAACAGGGCGCGGCGGATGACAATACCAGCGTGATAATTGGCGACGTGGGTGAACTGATAGCCGCCGATGCAATCGCCGATGGCGAAGACTTTCGGGTTCGACGTGATCAGGTCCGCGCCGACTTCAATGCCACCACGCCCGTATTTGATGCCAGCGGCTTCAAGGCCGAGATCGGCGATGTTGGGTTTGCGGCCAACGGCGACCAGCAGGTGCGTGCCATCCACCGTTTCAGTGGTGGTGCCCGTTGCAGTCTTCAGTTCGATCTGGACAGCCACACGACCGGCAGAGCCGGAAATCGCCACCACTTTTGCGCCTTCGCGGATGACCAGGCCCTCATGCCGCAACGCGCTCAGCAGCACGGCGGTCATCTCGGGATCGTCTTTGCCCAGGGCCTTAGCGCCCTCCAGCACGGTGACTTTAGCGCCGAGCCGCAAGTGCGCCTGCGCCATCTCGATGCCGATGGGGCCGCCACCAATGACAATGAGGTGGCCGATGGGATCGCGGTTGTCGAACAACGTCTCGTTGGTGAAGTGCGGCGTCTCAGCCAAACCGGGGATCGGCGGCACGAGCGGTTGCGATCCCGTGGCGATGATAAACCGGCGGGCACGGATGCTGGTTTCACCGGCCTGCACGGTGTTGGCGTCGCGGAATTTCCCGGCGGCTTCGATGACTTGCACGCCGAGCCCACGGAAGCGTTCGACCGAGTCATTGGGAGCAATGGCGGCGATCACTGATTTTACGTGATCATTGACCGCTGACCACGACACTGTCGGCGTCACGGCGGCAATGCCGAAGGCGGCACTGCTGCGCATGACGTGGGCACGCTTTGAGGCAGCGATGATGGCTTTGGAGGGCACACAGCCGTAGTTCAAGCAGTCGCCACCCATCTTGTGGCGTTCGATCAGCACCACGCTCTGGCCGAACGATGCGGCGGCAGCAGCAACCGACAGACCGCCGGAACCAGCGCCGATGACGCAAAGGTCAGCCGTGATCTCAGAGGAGTGGCGAGCAATTGAATTGTCCGATTTCTCAGGACCCTGGGGATTAACCTTTTGCACGCGTATTTCTCCATTTTTTAATCGCAACCGGGATGAGGGCCGTCACACCAAGCGCCGCAAATGCAAGCAGCAGTTCCTTGGTAATCAGCGATCCCGCATTGATGGACAGCTTGCAGGCCGCAGCACCCTTGGCGGCCACGCAGGTGGCGTACTCAGCTTTGGCGGCGGCAATGACGCTATCCAGGCCGGCACCCACCGAGGCAAATGCCATCGTGCCGGGAATGATACCGATGAACGTGGCGATGACGTACGTGCTGAGCGGAACACCGAGCAGGGCCGGAGCCAGGTTAACCAGCCAGAATGGGAACGCTGGCACCAGCCGTAGAAACAGCAGGTAGCTCAACGCGTCTTCCTTGAAGCCATCCTGCAGTTTGGCAATCCACGGACCGGCTTTGGCGCGCAATGTTTCACCAAAGGCTGATTTGGCAATCAGGAAAATAGCGGTGGCACCGAGGGTGGCCCCCGCAATGGCGGCCAATCCGCCGAAGAACCAGCCGAACAACAATCCACCCGATAAGGTCATGACCGACGCACCGGGCAGGGACAGCGCCCCTACTAGGCCGTAGAGAGCGATGTAGGCGACCACAGCCAGCACCCAATTGTTTGAGATCGTGGCTTGCAGGGCATCGCGATTGTTGGCGATCCCTTCGAGCGTCAGGTGGCGATGCCAACCCATCGCAAACACCAGAGCCATGGCAGCTGCAAGCACCAGCAGCGGGAGAAAGCGGCGCAGTGCTCCGGCCGACGTGCTGTTCGGCGCCTCGCCAACGGTGTTAGGCGGTGTGGGCATAAATAATTCCTTCGATGCGGGAAAGATGCGCCATAACCTTCCCAATGCTGCGGCTTGGGAAGGTTATAACCCTGAACGTCGTTATTCGGTATCGATTAACTATTTGGCGTCGGCGAGTGCCCAATCGTAATCGTGGTCGGAAATTGCTGTGATGGTTTCAAGCTT
>JAYSVA010000085.1:0-10211 GCA_043718785.1 Hyphomicrobiaceae bacterium | reverse complement strand
GGGAGGGCCTGCGCGCCTGTAAAACGCTGTCGGATGAAGGCACGATGGTCAACGTAACGCTGTGTTTCTCGGCCAACCAGGCGCTGCTGGCGGCGAAGGCAGGTGCGACATTCATTTCGCCCTTTATCGGGCGGTTGGACGACATCAACCTCGACGGCCTCGAGCTGATCGAGGAAATCCGCACGATTTATGACAATTATCCGGAACTCAGCACCGAGATCCTGGCGGCATCGATCCGCACGGTCAATCACGTCAAGCAAGTGGCGCTGATCGGGGCGGATGTCGGCACGATGCCGCCGGCCACCTTGAAAGCGCTGATCAAGCACCCGCTGACCGACGCCGGCATCGCGCAATTCACCGCCGACTGGAAAGCCTGCGGCCAGAAGATTTTGTGAGGTTTGTCGGTTGGGTCAAGTTTTTGCGCGACCCAACAACTTTGGCCGCGTGCCGTGGAATGTTGGGTCGCGCGAGAGGGCTTGACCCAACCTACGCGTGCTTGGCGTGTACGATTTGATCTAGATCAATGCCGCTGGCTCGAACCCCTGGTATCTTTGATCCATGGAGGGCGTTGTTGAGCGAGGAGCGATCAAGTTAAATTTAGTGGCCCGGTCGCGTCTGTTGAAATACCTTAGTGGATAAATCTGTAGTGGGGAGTTGCCTAATGTTCAGCGTTTCAATGAAGTTTGCACTCGCGGCCCTGTTCGCAGGCGTCGCTGCGTTTGCTGTGCCGACGTTCGCCAACGTTCAGGCGGGCAAAGCCGCGCCGGATTTCACGGCTGTTGATAGCAACGGCAAGTCACATCAGTTGTCGAGCTTCAAGGGCAAGACGGTGGTGCTGGAATGGACCAATGACGGCTGCCCGTACGTGCAGAAGCACTACGGCGGCGCCAACATGCAGGCGCTGCAGAAAGCTGCGGCTGACTCTGGCGTGGTGTGGCTGACGGTGATTTCGTCGGCGCCAGGCACGCAGGGGCACGTTGATGGCGCTGGTGCCAACAAGCTGACAGACGGCCGCAAAGCGCTGCCAACTGCCGTGCTGCTGGATTCGACCGGCAAGGTGGGCAAGCTCTACGATGCCAAGACGACGCCGCACATGTACGTCATCGATCCCAAAGGCAATCTCGCCTACGCCGGTGCCATCGACGACAAACCGACCGCCAATCAAGCCGACCTCAAAGGTGCCCGCAATTACGTGACGGAAGCCCTCGCGGCGGTGGCTGCGGGCAAAGCGCCTGAGGTCACGACGACGCGGGCCTATGGTTGCTCGGTGAAGTACGGGAGCTGAGGTTTAGTGTTCTCGTTCGTCAGGATCATCTCTGGCGAGGGCGAAGCACTTCCGATGTTCAGTGCCCCGCTACAAGCCGTGGCGGGTTTTGTGGTCACTGCCGCATGACTTCGACTTGGGTCATGCCGCCGTGTAGCACTTTGAACTCGCGGCGGTAGGCTTTGCCGCCTTGTTTGGCCGTCACGATGTAGGGGCCTGGAATGAGGGTATGTGTTGGCAACGCGCCGACACTTTCCTTGACGGCCTCGCCCTGCGGGGTTGTGATTGTCCACTGGGTGTCGGTGAGAGCGTCGCCGCCCGCCCGTTGCACCAGTTTGAAGGTTGCCCGGCCCGCCGCATGCGCAATCGTCGCTTCGGTCAACTTGCCGGGCTCGACAGTGACATCGAGTTCAACCTTGGCGTTGGCATCGCCATAGGTCGACACAAGATGGTAGATGCCGGAATTGAGCCGGATGATCAGCGCCGGTTTGGCACCCGACAGCACCTTGGTGCGCTGACCGAACTGATCGCGCTCATCGGAGAAGATGTCGTAGGCAACGGTGTTCGCCGCTGGCGTCTCGTTGTTGCCAACCATCGCGTTTAACCGGAGACCGCCGGCATTAACGACGAATTTTTCGATGCCGTTTTCGCCGGACTTTATGGTCATGCGGCGGGTCAGGCTGGCGCGGCCGAACCCAACATTGACAATGTAGTCACCGGCGGGGAGGCGCAGCTGCGGACTGGCGTCGCGTTGGGTGGCAACGAGGCGGGCGCGGGCGTCCCCGTCAGCTGAGGTGGCAACAATGGCTTTGTCCCCACCGGGCTTATCGGCAAAGACTCGCCACACGAGGCCTTGGTCGATGCTCTGGCCGTCGTCGGTGAGCAGTGCCTTCAGCCGCACCTGTCCCTGGCCCGCCGGTAGTGGCTGGACGGCTGGTGGTGCGACGGCAGGCGGCGGCGGGGCCAGAGTGAAGGTTTTATCGATGCCAGTCTGCCAGCCACCGGGTGATGTCTGCAGGCTTGGCTGCTGGGCCACAGCCTGTGACGTGGCGCATGCAAGGCTAACCGCGGCGGCGATGATAAGCGCGCAGGTCGTCTGTAATGGGAGAGCGGATGAGTAAAACATAGCTGACTCTATAGGCCGGACGGCGACGAAATCATGGCAGACGGGTTGGCAGTTGGACTAACGTGCTGTGCGTGGCGTTAGCCCGGCGGATCAAGGTCAAGGTTGAGGTTTTCGCCCGCTTTCACTTCAAACGTCGTGTCATAGCGGCGGTCCCGCGTTTCAATCCGCAGTTTGTAACGCCCGGCGGCTAGAAACGCCCGTGGTTCGGCCTGGACGGTGCGCCAGACACTATTGTCGTTACTATCGCGGATGTCCCAGTAGAGATCGGCTGTGGCGGCGCGGGCGGCATTGCCGACCAAGCGCAAATGCACGCGGGCGGCGGCATAGTCGATGGTCACAGCTTGCGTTGAACCGGCTCTGATTTCGACGGTACGGACGGCACGAACATTCTGGCCGCCGAGCTGACTTTCGATGCGGTAGCGGCCTGCTGCGAGATCCAAGGTTGCGGTTGGCGCACCGGTTCGGGCGACTTCAACGGGCCCGCTTTCCAGCTGGTCGTTGGCATTCACGGTTGCCGAAGCTGCTGTCGATGGTGGCGGATCGAGACGCAAAACGCGGTATGTGACTGGGTCCGCTGTTAGGGAACCGGAATAGCCTTGCAGGCGGCTCTGCATGGTTAACCGGCCGAGGCCGAGAATGAAGGTCCGCGTGACGTCATCACCGCCGTTGAGCAGCACTCGTTCGCGGACTTCAGCACTACCTTGGCGGGCAACAACGAAATAGGTGCCGGGCGGCAGCGTGAACACGGGTTCAGCCGCCGCAGAGCGGGCGACTTCGCGGCGGCCTTTCGGGCTTTCGGGGTCATCTTCCCAGATCCGGAAGCTAACATGCTGGGCGGTCTGGCCTCCTTCACGGTCGACGGCGCGCAGCCGCAGATGCCCAACGGCGAACGCCGGGCCGAGATCGGTCACCTGACCAGCGGCGACCGTCACCACTTTCTCCGTTCGGACAGCCCCGAGTTCGCTGACAACGCGCCATGTGCCCGGGGGCAGCAGCACCGCCTCGCGGGCAGTGGCATCTGGCCAGATCACACTAAACGGACTGTCGCCAGGGGCTGCCTGGGTGGTGGTTGACGTGATGGTGATGATTGGCGCGACGACGACGCCGCTTTTCTGCGAGGTCGGGGCGCGCTGCAGCGACCCGGCGTTGAGTGCCAGCATCACGGGCACCTGAACGTTGGCGACGGCTTCAACGGTGCGCCGCGCTGAGACGAGCCCTTGCCGCGCTTCGATGAAGTATTTGCCGGGGGGCATGTCCAGATCAATGGTTGACGCGCGGGTATCCACGAGCGGCGCTCCGGCCCCGTCGCCCTCGCGCCAGACGCGCCAACGCACGGGAATATCGAGGGCGGCTCCACCGGCAATCAAGGTGGTCATGAGCCGCAACCCTGGCGGTCCCGGCGGGCGCAGGTTCGGCGGCAGTGGCGCGGCGGGATTGGCCGGAACAGCCGCAGCTGCTGCTGGCCCGGTGGGTGACTTCGCGACGGGTGCTGTGGTGTCAGAGGATGCCGACTTGGCGGCCGTGCTGACGCTGGCGAGCTGGAACACCTCCTCCACCGCCTCGCCTACCGCTGCCGTATCCTGCGCGTCGAAGAATTTACCGCCGGTAATGCGCGGAATGCAGGCCATTTTTTGCGCATCGGCCTTGGATAAGCCGAGGCCGAGCACGTGAATCGCCAAGCCGGGGTGATCACGCTTGATTTCGGTGGCGGCCTCGCAGGGATCCTTCTGGCAGTTGTCAGCGTCGTCATGGATCAGCAGCATGTTCTGGGCGCTGTCCATCTCCGTCGCGAACTCGCCCGCAGCTTCCTTGATGGCGTCAACCAACGGGCCCTTGCCCTTCGGATTGAGTTTATCTAGCGGCGTCATGATCCGCGAGGCCTCGCCGACGGCGGGATCGAGGATCACTTCGACGTCGCTGCAGTCGGCCTTCCGGGTGTGCCCGAATGACGAAAGGCCGACGCGGACGCCGGTGCCGAGTTTGGGCCAGGATTTCCGCACGGCGTCGCGGGCAATGGCGAGTTTGACGGCGTTGTCAGAGGCCAATCGCCCCCACATCGAGCCGGATCCGTCGAAGACGATCATCAAGGCCGGGGACTTCGGCTCGGCCGGTCCGGCGGGTGCTGCTGCAGGAGCTGGGGCCGGAGCCACGGTGGGGGCTGGTGTCGTTTTGGCTGCTGGTGGTTTGGCGGGGGATGGCGGCGACTGAGCGTTGGCTGCGTTGGCAACACCAACAAGACTGATCGCCACCGCCACCGCCACCGCCAATGCCAAGCCACGCCGGATAGCATCGCCGCAGCGGGTACGGTTCGAAACTTTGATGGTCCCGTGTCTTGGCATCACAAATCCGCTCCTGCCGCCCAAGTTCGCTTTTAGCGTACTGCCGGTTGTCCGGGCAGTCGGCTTATGGCGATTCTCTCTAGGCTTGATGTGCCATTGTAGCCCACTTCGATTTGAGTTAGCGACTGGGAAGTAGGATATGCAAACATCTCTAAAGTACGAAAACGAGCGCACCTGATGTCATCCGTTGTTTCCACGCTTGATCTGTTGCTGACCCGCCGCTCGGTGAAACCGCAGACGATGACCACGCCCGGCCCGTCGCCGGTACAACTTGAAACCATCCTGACGGCCGCTGCCCGTGTCCCCGACCATAAAAAACTCGCGCCGTGGCGGTTCGTGGTGTTCGAAGGTGACGCACGCGTCAAATTCGGTGACGTGATTGCCGCCGCGCTGATCGCCGACGACGCGAAAACCGGCCGTGGCCCGGCCTCGCCCGTGCGCCTTGAGATGGAGCGTAAGCGGCTGAGCCACGCGCCGACTGTGGTGGCGGTGATCAGCCGGGTCGTCGAAACGCCGGGCGCGCCGGAGTGGGAGCAGGTGCTGTCGTGTGGTGCTGCGTGCTTCAATATGTGCTTGGCCGCTAATGCACAGGGTTTCGCCACCTGCTGGTTGACCGAGTGGTATTCCTACAATGCCGATGTCGCCAAGGCTCTGGGGTGTGCACCGAATGAGCGCATCGCCGGGTTCGTCCACATTGGCACCGCCACCGAGCGCCCCGTAGATCGCGACCGCCCGGCCCTGACCAGCATTGTGAAGCGCTGGACGGCCTAACGGACTTTTCAAAACTCCACCATTTCGGAATTCGACCATGTTCTATGACGCCATCACCAATGCGCACGGCCTGAAGCATGACCCGTTCAAGGCGCTGATCACGCCGCGCCCGGTCGGGTGGATTTCGACCGTTTCGAAGGCGGGCGTCGTCAACCTCGCGCCCTATTCGTTCTTCAACGCGGTGAGCGAGAAACCGGCCTATGTCGTATTCGGCTCGGCAGGTGTGAAGGACAGTTTGGCCAACATCCGCGAAACCGGGGAGTTCGTGTGCTCGTTGGCGACCTACGATCTGCGCCATGAGATGAACATGACGTCGGCAAGTGTGCCCGCCCACGTCGACGAATTTGCACTTGGCGGATTAACGGCGACGAAGTCCAATATGGTGGCACCGCCGCGCGTCAAGGAAAGCCCGGCCGCGTTTGAATGCCGCCACTTTCAGACCATCGAACTGCCTGCGGCTACAACTGATGGCACCTACGATCATAGCAAAGTCGGCTACTACATGGTGATCGGGCTAGTGGTTGGCATTCACATCGACGACCGCTTTATCACCGATGGCTTGGTCAATACGTCGGCGATGCGCCCGATCGCCCGGCTCGGTTACATGGACTACGCTGTGGTCACGCCGGAGACCACCTTCACCATCGGTCGACCCAATGTCGACAAAGACGGCAACGTTCTGGGGTAACCAAATCGTGAACTTTGCGAGTAATTTCTTACGGAATTCTTAATGATATCAGCGCATCGTCGCCCGTAGTATGTCGCGCCCCGCCAACGGTGCGTCATTGTGGTGAATGCGTCTGTTGGCCGAGGATCACGTCGTGGAATATGTTATCTATACGCTGGTCGCCGCCGGTATTGCTGGATTAGGCGGCAAGTCGTATTTCCAGAAGCAAGTCGCGCTTAAAGTCAAAGCCAAGCGGGATGCTGCGACAACGAGCAAACGCAAGAACATGCTGGCACTTGCGGCACCTGAGCCGACGCTGGGCGGGCGGAAGCGTCGACCGCAGTTCGGCAAACGCTGATCTCTGTCAGGACGACAGCGCAAACCATGCGCCCGCGCTCCACAGGCCGGGCGTTGTGTCTTCGTGGGTCCGCGTGACGGCCAACTCCATCAGATCATAGTAGACGGCGCGGGTGACCAAGGCGTCGAGGCGGCCGCGCACGCGCACGTAAGGTTTTAGGCCGCCGCTCGATGGTTCCAGCACAAACTTAAGTGGGTGCTCTGGACCGGCGATCACGACATCGTCAACATTCGTGCGGAAGGTGAGCCGCTGGTCCGCGCCATGACCTGCCACCTCCATCTCGACGGCCAAGAATGGCGCATCGGCGACGGCAACATCGACTTTCTCGACCGGGGTCACCAAGTAGTATTTGCCGTCGGCGTCGCGGCGCAGGATGCGTGAGAACAGCCGCACCATCGGCTTCCGCCCAATCGGCGAACCTTGATAGAACCACGTGCCATCAGCCTTGATGGCCATGCCGATATCGCCGCAATAGGGCGGATTCCAGCTATCGACCGGGGGCAACGTGTCGCCCGCCGCCGCCTTGAGCATGGCGTCGAGACCTGAACTGGGCGGCAGTGTTTCAGCCATGTTACGAGACCTTAAGTTATCCCCGCCTGCCCGCTATGGCATACTCTGAGCTCATGAATTGAACAACCCGCCGCCTTGTTGGCCATCATCAGCCAACTAGGCTATCGTGCGGCAACCGTCTTGTGCCTCGCTGCCCCGCCTTCATATTGTCAACACAGTGTCCTGTGACCCATCGTTCTCGCACTTCGACCGGAAAGAGACCCAACCATGACCGCGACGCTGCATTCCACCGACGCTGCTGATATCGTGCCCCGCATCGAAGCGGCAGCAGAGCGCGTGCAGCGGGCGCACAAAGCGGCGGGTCAGGTGATTTTCGGCCAGGAGCAAGTGATCGAGCGGACGCTCATTACGATTTTGGCCGGTGGTCACGGGTTGCTGATCGGCGTGCCGGGCCTGGCCAAAACATTGCTGGTGGAAACGCTGGGTAAGGTGCTCGGCCTTGACGCCAAACGCATTCAGTTCACGCCCGATCTGATGCCATCCGACATTATCGGCTCGGAAGTGCTGGAGGATAATCCCGGCCTCGGACAAGGGGGGCGCCGCTCGTTCCGGTTCATCAAGGGGCCGATTTTCACGCAGTTGCTGATGGCCGACGAAATCAACCGCGCCTCGCCGAAGACGCAGTCAGCACTACTGCAAGCGATGCAGGAGCATCACGTCACCGTCGCCGGTCAGCGTCACGACACGCCGGAGCCGTTCCACGTGCTCGCGACCCAAAACCCGCTGGAGCAGGAAGGCACCTACCCGCTGCCCGAAGCGCAGCTCGACCGGTTCCTGCTGCAGATCGACGTGACCTATCCTGGCCTCGATGCGGAGCGGCGCATGCTGTTCGCCACAACAGGTTCCGAGGAGCGCAAGCTCGAAACCGTATTCACGCCCGCCGAATTGCAGGCGACGCAGCGGCTGGTGCGCCAGATTCCGGTGCCGGACAAAGTGGTGGAAGCCATTCTCAAGCTGGTGCGGTCGTCGCGCCCGGGTCCGGACGCCAGTGCCGACACCAACCGCTTCATTGCCTGGGGTCCAGGTCCGCGTGCCAGCCAAGCGTTGATGCTCGCCGTTCGCGCCAAAGCGCTGATCGATGGTCGCCTCGCCCCGTCGCTCGACGATGTGATGGCACTGGCGGAACCCGTTCTGAAGCACCGTATGGCCCTCACCTTCGCCGCCCGCACCGAAGGCCAAGACGTCAACAAACTCATCGAAGCCCTCACCAGCCGGATTGGGTAAGGGTTCCTGCTGTGAGGGTGGTGTCATGAAAACCATTGCCTTCACAGCGGCTGCTGCAAAAGATCTTGATGGTCTGCCACATGATGATCGGGAGCAAGTGGATGATGCGTTGTGCAACTATGCGGTCACCGGACTTGGTGATGTCAAACGGCTAACTGGACGGCCTGAGTATCGTTTGCGAACTGGTCGCTATCGCGTAATCTTTGCCGAGGATCAAACAACTATTCTCGCGATCTACATTGGCAAACGGGAAACAACAACATATCGCCGCAGGTGAGGACTGGCCTAATGGACGAGCCGCAGACCATCAGAACGCAAGCTGGCGAAGAACTCATCGTTTTGTCTCGACAGGACTATGACCAGCTCATGTCAGCTCTCGCAGAGGCTGAGGAGGAGCTGGCCGACATCGCGACGCTTGATCAGCGCAAATCTGAGGGGGCGGATGTTGGTCGACAGGTCCTGCCTGCAGATGTCAGTCGCGGGTTGCTTGAAGGCAAGGGGCGGCTCCAAGCTATCCGCGAATGGCGTGGTCTTGCGCGCACCACAATGGCCGAAAAACTGCAACTCGACGAGGGTGCACTGGCGCGGATCGAGGTGGGCCGTCTGCCTTTAGACACCGATATGGCTGTTCGTATCGCTGCGCTGCTCGATGTCCCCGCCGACTGGATTGCTGGGTAACCTACCTCCCCCTCCCGTACGGGAGGGCAAACCTGCAGATGGAGCAACGTCATTGGCTGAATTGCGCAAATCATCGGCGGGCTCCAAGGTAGCGGGTGAGATCTTCAGCGCGCAGGGGCAGGCGCACGGGTTGGCCGAGCAGTTGCCGGATCTGGCGGCTGAGGCGATGCGCATCGCGATGACGATCTCGCAAGGTATTCACGGTCGGCGGCGCGCTGGGCCGGGCGAGACGTTCTGGCAGTTCCGCCAGTATGGCAGCACCGACGCGGCTACCATGATCGACTGGCGGCGCTCGGCCAGTTCTGATCACCTGTTCGTGCGCGAGCGCGAGTGGGAAGCGGCGCATACGATCTGGCTGTGGGCGGACCTGTCGCCATCGATGAATTTTAGGAGCCATCTGAGCAAAGCGACCAAGCGCGATCGCACGCTGGTGCTGATCCTCGCGCTGTCGGAGTTGCTGGTGCGGGGCGGCGAACGCGTGGCGCTGTTGGGGCTGACCAAGCCGATGGCGCATCGCCGGGCCTCGCTGAAGCTGGCCGAGGCGATTGCGAGTAATCTGAACGCGCCGTCGGTGAACGATAGCCTGCCGCCCGCAGAACGCATCGGTCGCTTCTCAGGCGTGGTGATGGCCAGCGATTTCCTTGATCCGCTCGATGTGATCGAGACGCGGTTGCGCGAAATTGCCGGAACCGGCGTGGCAGGCCATCTGATCCAGGTGCTCGACCCGGCGGAGGAGAGCCTGCCCTATGATGGGCGGACGGAGTTCCTTGGCATGGAAGGCGACGACCGCTGGGTGGCGGACCGGGCGGAAACGCTGCGGCCGTTGTATCAAGCGAAGCTGGCCGCGCACCGCGTCGGCCTCGAAGATATCGCCAAGCGGCTCGGCTGGTCGTTCTTGGTCCACCATACCGACCGCCCCGCCGCTGAACCGCTGCTTAGCCTGATCATGCGGATGCAGAATGGTGGCGGCACGAGCGACTACCGGATGAGTTCAGGAGGCGCGTCATGAGTTTGGGTGCGCTGGCGTTCCTCAATCCTTGGCTCCTGGCGGGCTTAGTGGCCTTGCCCGCAATCTATTGGCTGCTGCGCACTGTGCCGCCCCGCCCGAAGCAAGTGAATTTCCCGGCAACGCGGATTCTCGTGGGCCTGGAGAACAAGGACAAGACGCCCGCGAAAACCCCGTGGTGGCTGACCTTGCTGCGCATGTTGGCCGC
>JAYSVA010000084.1:0-4417 GCA_043718785.1 Hyphomicrobiaceae bacterium | reverse complement strand
GCCGTCCGCCGCCAGTCCGGCCCAGCCTCGATCAGCTAGTCCAGGCCCAGAACACCCGCCTTGACGATCACGCTGCAAGCTTGCTCAAAGCGATCAAGTCGGCCGCAGGGACGAAATCATGAGCGCTATACAGTATCGTGCCGATATCGATGGATTATGCCAGTGAATTGCGGCGATAACGCCAATCTAACGTTAGGTGCTCTATGTCGCTTCGTCACTCCCTGATGCGCCGCGTGGTCGAGTATCGGTTTCGGCGTCAGGGTGCCCGTCTCGAAATCGGGGCTGGTGCGCAGATTAGAAGCATCACTTTGCGACCGACATCTGGAGGCACATTCGCGCTGGGTGAGAGCGCGATTTTTGCGGGCCAAATGGCGATGGATCGCGAGGGGGCCAGCGTCCGCATCGGCGCCCGTACGTATATCGGTAAAGGGTTGATCGTCGCCGCCAAGTCGGTCGAGATCGGCGCTGATGTGCTGCTGTCATGGAATGTCACCATTGTCGATCATCACTCCCACAGTCTGGAGTTTGCGAAACGTGCCAGCGATGTGACCGACTGGCTGACAGGCAAAAAAGACTGGTCGCATGTCGAAGTCGCCCCCGTTCGGATTGGCGACAAAGTCTGGATCGGGTTCGGCGCATCGATCCTGCCTGGCGTTAACATCGGCGAAGGTGCCATCGTTGGTGCCGCCTCAGTGGTGACGCGCGATGTCGAGCCGTGGACGGTGGTGGCGGGCAATCCCGCTCGCGTCATTCGCCAGCTGGAGCGGCCAGCCTGACGCTGCCCGCTCCGACCCGCTTCACCATTACCCCGCCAGCGTTTCCGCCACCACCTGAGCCATGCGTTCGTTGCCGGCATCGTTGGGGTGGACGCCATCGGTGGTTAGGTTTTCACTGATAAAGTCGATGGCGTTGGTCGGAATGATCCGCACCCCCTGCTCGCGGTAGGCGGCCGTGAGCGCGCCAACCGCCGCGTCGTAGCTGGAGCCGACGGGGTAAGCCCAAGTCGATGACGGGCGGACCGGCGGCAGCGCCGAGATGCGGGTGACGCCGCCAGCCTTGAGCAAGCCGATCAGGTCGAGCATCCGGCTCTTGACCAGCGACGGCGCGACCGAAAATGCGTCGTTGGTGCCAAGCGCGATGATCACATGCGGCTTGCCGGTGCCAGCAAACGCCGCCTGCTTCAACATCGAGGTGATGCTGGGCGCGGTGAAGTTCGCCAGCGTGTAGCCACTGCGCGCCGCACGGAATGTCACGAGGCGTGGGGGCGATCCCGCCGCCTTCGCCGCTAGCCGCATCAGGCCGGTGATCTCCACCGGGCCACCGGTGGCCGTGATGGTGTAGATGCCCACCGCTGCTTGCCCGGTCAGACTGCCACCCGTCGACGCCGACCAGGTGGCCCGGTCGAGCTCCAGCGGCCCGGCACAAGCGACGGTTTTATATGCCGCCGCGCCGTTGAACGCGAAGGCCAGCGTGCCCGCGCTCACGTCCTGTGTGTAGAACACATCGATGCTTTGATAGGCACCGCTGAACGAGCACGATGCGCCCGCCGCCAGCACCATCGACGCTGCCACCGGGCCGTTGGGGCCCATCGTCACGGTGCCGGCTGTGGTGATGCCGAAGAACGGGTGCGCGCTGGCCGCCAGCATGTTGTGCACCGGCTCATCGCCAGGCGAGCCGTACAAATTGGCGAAACCGGTGAGCAGCGATAGCCAATGCTTGTCCGCGCTGGTGGCCCCGGCACCTTGCGTGATGCTATCGCCCAGCACCACGAGCGGCGCGGCGCTGCCGATCTCGCTCAGCAGGCTAGCACGCAGAGCTAGGTGCAGGTTTGTCGGCTGTGGGCGCGTCGGCAGCAGCACCCGGCGGCCGTTGATGGATACCCGCCCAGGCCCCCAGAAGCCGGTCCCGATGTTGGGCAAGCTGGTGACGCTGTACACGCCCTGCGGCACATATGGGTGCGGATGCGCCGCCCGCGCCGCTGCAAACGCCGCTGTGGCATCGGCTGGCACGTTGCCGGTGAGGCCGTTCAAACCAGCCGGATCGCCGCCGGCCGGGCTGAGCGCGCGCGTCACCAACCAGTTGACGTCGCCGTTGACGCCGGTGCCGATGACGAAGCCGAACTGCAGCGAGAACGCCCCCGCTCCGGCAATAATTTTGGTGGTGCTTGTGGCGGTCAGGCCCGTCGTCCGCCAGCCGCCGAGGCCGACGCCGCTGATGTAGCGCATGCCACCTGCGGGCGGATAGTAGCCGATATATTGCCCGGCGCTGATCGGGATATCGAGTGCCACCGTGGTCAGGCCGATGCCGACATCGACGGGCGTCGAGCTGACCGTCGTCAAGCTGCCGTCGGCATTGAGATTGACGACGACGATCTGCGCCGTTTGTGCCACCGTGCTAGCCACCTGAAACTTGCGGACACGGCCCGTGCGCGCCGACGGTACCGACTGAAACCAGGTGAAGCCGGGGCTGGCGACCACGGGCGCGGCCACATCGGGGATGACGCCAATCTGCTCGAGCTGGCCGAAATCCGCCTCCAGCGCTGCCGTGCGGTTGCGCAAAACATGCACGCCGCCCAACACCTCGCCACTGATTTTGACGCCGAATTCCAATCGATGGCTGCCGCCAACGATTTTCGGGGTGTTCGTGGTGATCGCGCCATTGACCTGCCACAACGGCGCGGTCCCGGCATTGGGCGCGTAGTAGAGGCCGCTGTTGCAAAGGATACCCACGACATTGCCGACGCTGATCGGCAGGTCAACGGGCACTGCGTTGATACCGGCCGCCAGTTTGATCGCCACCAAGCTGAGCAGATTGAGCGTGCCATCGCCATTGACCGAGCAAACGAAGAACTCGGCGGTCTGCGCGATGGACACGGCCACATCAACGCGCTCGACGACGCCGCTGATGGTCGCCGGCGTCGGCAGCAGAAACCGGGCGGCACCTGAGACGGTACCGCTGGCAATCGGCGTCACGCCGAGACTGGCTGCGGCCAGACGTGCATCCTCGCCATTGACGGCGCCAACGGGACCTGTCGGGCCAATCGCTCCGGTGGCGCCGGTGGTGCCAGTGACGCCTGTAGCCCCTTGCGGACCAGTCGCGCCCGTTGAACCAGTGGGTCCGACTAAGCCTTGCGGACCGGCAGCGCCAGTGGGTCCTGATGGGCCTTGCGGGCCAGTGCTGCCGGGCAATCCGGGCAATCCTTGCAGACCCGTTGGGCCGCGTGGCCCCACTGGGCCCAGTGCCTCTAGGGTGGTGAACAGTGGGCTGGCGTCGATGATGGAGAGCGGGGTGAATTCAACGATCATGGGGTGACTCCTGAATTGAGCGTCAGCGTGCCCTCCCAGACGCGCTGGACGCGGCCAGCGAGCGTGAGGACGAGGTCGTGGCGGTAAACGCCGGTCGGAACCGTGCGCAGCGTGGCGGTCGGCAGCACCAGCTCGAACTGGCCGAGCGCCGCATCCGCCACGACGATCCGGCCATTGGCGATGGAGGCCTCAAGCGTCGGGCCGCCCGGCACGGACCCGGCCACGCCATCGAGCGCCATCCGTAGGATGCCGCCCGTTAAATTGACCGGCTGACCGGCACTGTCAGTCAGCGCGAAGGCCTGGCGCAGGTCCTCGTTGGCGGCGGTTTCAAAGTTGACGCGGTAGAACGTTGCCATGTCGTTGTCCCCTTAGGATACGGTTGCGCGGTCAGTGACGCGGCGCCAGACGGCACCGTCGGAGAACGCGAGCACGCCGCCGCCGCTCTCATCCGGCACGTAGAGGACGGCCCCACTGCCAGCAGTCGCGGCCATCGGCAGCGCGGCCTTGGGCACCGTTGGCACGCGCGGGGTGCCCGTGGCCGCCACCAGCACCAGCGCATCCCGCCAGGTTGTCCCGTCGGGGCTGACCTTCAGGTGCAGGTTGTCGTCGCCGGTCAGTCCGACCTCGGCGCGCCCGCCGAACGCTGCCTGGAACAGCAAGCTAGCCGTGTCAGCGCTGGCGGCTTTGTTGATCTTGAGCCGGTGATCGGTGCCGTCGTGCGTGAACAGCGCCGCCGCAGCTGCCACCGTCAGGCGGTTGCTGCTATCGGCTGTGGCATTGACGCCAACCAACGGCGTCGGATTGAGCTGTCCGGTGGACACCATCCACGCGGCTCCGGTATAGGCAACCTGAACGGATTCGTCGGCGACATAGGCTTGCCAGCCCGGGCGCGGTGCATAGAACGCCCAGGCGTTGTCTTGCCAGGCCGCGATGTGGTTGGCATGGCCGACCCAGGCACCGGTCGGAGATGCGGCGACGAGGTAGCGCGCGCCGTTGGCCGGGGCAGCGGGTGGTGTGGATAAATCCCGATCCAGCACGCTGAGCTGGACGAGACAGTCGAGCGCGCGTAACGCTTCGTTGTGCGTGACGTGCTTCTGGGCCTGGGCGGCAAT